>JBAPQQ010000213.1:0-2988 GCA_049280695.1 Mycobacterium sp. | reverse complement strand
GTCGATCACCGACACCATGTTGTCGAAGATATGGGCGACGTAGACGGTGTGGGTGCCCGGGTCCACCGCCACCCTGAACGGGTCCTTGCCGACGGGCACGGTGGCGGTGACGGCGCGCGTCGCACCGTCGATCACCGACACCGTGTTGTCGTCCCTGTTCGTGACGTAGACGGTGTGGGTGCTCGGGTCCACCGCCACCCCGTTCGGGCTCTTGCCGCTGGGCACGGTGGCGGTAACGCCGTACGGACCTTGCCCAGTGGGACCTTGCTCGCCACTCGACGGCGCAGCCGAGCTGGAACTCGCTGTCGAAGCCTGATCCGCGGACGGACTTCGGCATCCAGATAGGAACACGGCCAACACAACGGCTCCGATGACTGTGAGCACGCCGGTGACCACCGGCTGACGCCGCGCCCGCTCCTGGTGCAGCGCGGTGAGTAGCCGCGTGCCGGTGGTGGGCCCGCCGGCGAGGCGCTGGTGCTTCTGCAGCTGCTCGCCGGCGTCCTGCAGTTCCCGGGTGAGGCTGTTGACCGCGTCCCTGCCCCGACCCGAGTAGCTGACAAACACCGTCATATGGGTAGCCCCCTCAGCTGGTGCCTGCGCATTACTAGGTCGCAGCATAACGAGGTGTTCGCGAACGGTGCCGCCAAAACGGCTACCGCACCGCCGGGGCACTCTTACACGTACGCCGTTTTGGATTCGCGGCCGCCGGTCATCGCGACGTATTGCAGAGCGCGGGTGGGGTTTCGCCAAGCGCGTGGAAGTGCTCGCCGACGTGAACGAGGTCGTCGACACCGCGGCGATCAAACGAGGAATCGCAGTAGGCCGTGAGTCGACCAGTTAGGGTGACGCTTCTCACCATTCAAGGCGGACCAACATGACCAGATACCGGCTTCTTGCGATCGCTGCTCTCGTGGCGATGCTGGCCAGCCACGCCGATGTGCCCGCCCGCGCCCATACATCTGACCTGGGCTGTCACGAGGCGACGGCGGCGATCCGGCAGATGCACGACAATTTGGCGTTTCCGCCCTATTTCTCGGAACGCAATACCACCAAGCGCGGCGGCGAGTTCGACGCCAACCAGATTTTCGAACCCTTGACCCACCTGACGATGAGGAGCGGTTTCACCCTGGACTACGTGTATCACCAGGACGGGATGGGCGGTTATCCGTTGCTCTACGCCCGCCCGGTGGATCAGCGGCCGTATCTCAACGAAGCCGAGTACAAAGCCGCACCCAAGCAGCCCGACTACCACTCGTTCGTCACGCCGCAGGACAGCGCCGAGGGATATTTCGACTATGCCGTCTTCGCGGTGACGGCCAACCAGTTCTACCTGGATTGGCATGCCAACTACAACGATTGGCGGATCTTGTGCAGCACCGCTGACATCGAGAACGTCATCCGGTCGCTGGGTGAGGACTCGTTCGGCCGGCCGATGACCAACGCCCAGCAGCAGGCTGCCCGCGCCATTCCGGACCCGCAGCCCTCCGTCGTGCTCAGCGACAAGTCCGCGACGGTGACGATGCTGGTGTTCACCATGTGGGGCGGGTTCTACCGGCGGACGTTGACGATCAATCGCGCTGACCACTCGATCGTGGATGAGCAGGACCAACCGCTGGTCGAATACGACTGCGGCGTCGCGTTTTAGTGTCCGATGGAAGCCGCGACGATCTCTCCGCGGATACCGTCAAGAAGGCCTGAGCGCGCCGCGGCCTGCCGGCAACGGCGGCGTCTTGTACTGTGCCGCCGCTGGATCTCTGACAACCACGGCACCACCACGGGCTCCTGCGGCGACGTGCGTGGAACCGGAACTCGCTCTGCCGCAAGCACTTTCAGCGCTTCACTTACTGCCTGATTGCAACTGGCCGCATCGGTGAAGCAAGTCCGTGTTATACGGAGTGTCGCAGCGGATGACGCAGGTCCTCGCCGGATCGGGTCGGTGGCCCGCTGAGTCCGCCGGTCGTGGAAGGCGTTTTACTGCCGCGCCATCGCAATGCGAACGGCTTCTTCCGGCGACACCTTGTGATCCTTCTCTTCTGCCGCCTCGGCGACAGCAATCTGGACGCCCTTGACGCGACCGTTGAAGGCGTTGCCGCGTGGGCCGTAGTCTTCCGACACGGGCGCGCCGGTGTCCTGGCCGACGTCACAGCCATCGTCAGCAGAGAAGATGTTCGCCAGCGTCGCGGGGATTTCTCCCTCCCCGACTTTCTCGCCGTCGGTGTACAGGGTGACCGTGCCGCCCTTGCCCAAGCCACCGCCGGCATAGGCGAACTCCATCCGCACCTGGTGCGCGCCCATCGGCAGGGAGTTGGTGGCCTCGACATAGAAGTGCTGCACGCCGCCCAGGTTGTAGCAGTACTTGAGCTTGCCGTCCTTGGCGTAAAGGCTCCAGCCGCCGATGTTCGCGCCCTGGGCGATGATCACCCCTTCGGCGCCATTCTCGGGTACCTCGACCTCGGCAGTCACACTGTGCGACTTGTTCTTGACACTGATCACGCAGTTTTCCGAGAGCCGACCCATCCCCGCGAACAGCAGCTGGGTGTTTCCCTTGATGAGCACTGGCCTGCCGGCAACATCGGGGTTCATCCGCCTGCCGAGGTCGTCGTCCATTGGCAACACGTTGTAGCGCGTCGCCTCGATAAGCCAAAGACGCTGCAGTTCGTGAAGCTTGTCCGGCATCTCTTTGGACAGATCCTTGGCCTGCGTCCAGTCCTTCGTCGTGTCGTAAAGCTCCCACACGTCGTCGTCGAAGGCTGGGGTCACCTCGCCGATGAGCAGCCAGGGCGTCTTGTGGCGCGTCACGGCGGTCCACCCCTTGTGGTAAACGCCGCGGTTGCCGAACATCTCGAAGTACTGCGTCTCATGCCGATCCGGCGCCTCTGCCTCGTTGAACGAGTAGAGCATGCTTACCCCTTCGATCGGCTGCTGCTGCACGCCGTTTACCGAGATCGGCTCCGGCAGCCCCGCCGCCTCGAGGATGGTAGGCGCAAC
>JBAPQQ010000212.1:0-2395 GCA_049280695.1 Mycobacterium sp. | reverse complement strand
CAGCCGCTCACGAAGCTCAGCCGCACCGATCGGCGCGGATTGTCGCGGTTGAGGTCGACGAGCACGACGCTCTGCCATGTCCCCAGCAGCGGTTTACCCGCTTGGACGGGCACCGTCACCGACGGCGCCACCAACGCGGGCAACACATGGTCGGCGCCGTGGCCGGGCGAACCGTGCGCATGCCGGTAGCGGTCGTCGCGGGGCAGCAGCCGTTCCAGAGTTTCGACGAGGTCGTCGTCGCTGCCCGCGCCGGTCTCGATCACCGCGACGCCTGCGGTGGCGTGCGGAACGAACACGTTGCACAGGCCGTCACCACGCGACTTGCAGAACGACCGCACCTCGTCGGTGAGGTCGACGATGCGCCGCCGCGAGGTCTCGATGTCGAGCACGTCGGAGTCCATAACTCCAGCGTACGGACCCAGCGATGAGCGCTCGCGCGAAGAGCAGACGAGTATTGCCAGGCTGCATCCAGAGGAGGAACCTGGGCAGCAGACCGGCGGCGCCGCCGGGGCGCCGCCCCGAACACAGAGGGGGTGGGCCGTGCACGCACGATCTACCACTATCGACGCGCGACCCGAGGCCATCGACGCCGGAATCGCGCATGTTCGTGAGGAGGTCCTGCCCGCGGTCGAGGCCATGGACGGCTGCGTCGGCATGTCGTTGATGGTCGATCGGGAGACGGGCCGGTGCATCGTCGCCAGCGCCTGGGAGTCCGAGGACGCCATGCGTGCCAGCGCCGAGCAGGTCACTTCGATGCGCGCCCGGGCCGCGCAGGTGTTCGGCGGCGCCGCCACCGTTGCGCACTGGGAAATCTCCGTGCTGCACCGTGACCACCGCTCCGGCGACGGGGCGTGCGTGCGCGCGACGTGGTTCAAGGTGCCGCAGGGGCAGGGCACGGGGGCGGTCGACCTGTACCGGGACTCGGTACTGCCGGCGTTGGAGGAGCTCGAAGGGTTCTGCAGCGCAAGCCTCTTCGTCGACCGGTCCACCGGGCGGGCGGTGTCGTCGGTGACGTTCGACAGCGCCGACGCGATGGACCGCAATCGCGAGCAGGCCAGGTCTTTGCGGACGGCGCGGCTGCGCGACTTGGGTGCCGACCAGCTCGACGTCGGCGAGTTCGAGCTCGCGATCGCGCAGCTGCGGGTGCCCGAGTTGGCCTGACGCGGCGCTGGTAACTCAGGGCCGTCCGCGGATGATCGCCCGCAGCCGCTCGACCCGCTTGGCGATCTCACGCTCGTTGCCGCGCTCGGTGGGCCGGTAGTAGTCCACGCCGACCAGTTCGTCCGGCGGATACTGTTGCGGCACAACGCCGTCCGGGTGGTCATGGGAGTACCGGTAGCCGATCGCATTGCCCAGCGCCGCCGCGCCCGCATAGTGGCCGTCCCGCAGGTGGGTCGGGACGAGCCCGGCCTTGCCGGCCTTGATGTCGCTCGTCGCGGCTGACATGGCGGCGACGACCGCGTTGGACTTGGGTGCCGTCGCCAAGTGAATCGTGGCGTGCGCCAACGTGAGTTGGGCCTCGGGCATGCCGATCAGCGCGACGGTCTGCGCGACGGCCACCGCGGTCTGCAGCGCGGAGGGATCGGCCATGCCGATGTCCTCGCTGGCCAGAATCATCAGGCGGCGCGCGACGAACCGTGGGTCCTCCCCCGCCACGAGCATGCGCGCCAGGTAGTGCAGAGCGGCGTCGACGTCGGAGCCGCGAACCGACTTGATGAACGCGCTGATCACGTCGTAGTGCTGGTCGCCGTCGCGGTCGTAGCGGACGGCGGCCTTGTCGAGAGACTCCTCGATGCTGGCGACGGTCACGGGGCCGCCGGTGTCTGCGACGGTTTCGGCGGCGACCTCCAGTGCGGTCAGCGCCCGGCGGGCGTCACCGGCGGAGAGGCGCACGAGTAGGTCGACGGCATCGGGTTCGATCGGCGGGTTGCCGCCGAGGCCGCGCGGGTCTTCGGCGGCGCGCAGGATGAGCGTGCGGATGTCCCCGGCGGAGAGCGCATGCAACTGCAGGATCAGCGAGCGCGACAGCAGTGGCGCGACCACAGAGAACGACGGGTTCTCGGTGGTGGCCGCCACGAGCAGCACGACGCGGTTCTCGACGGCGGCCAGAAGCGCGTCCTGCTGGGTTTTGGAAAAGCGATGCACCTCGTCGATGAACAACACGGTCTGCTCGCCGTAGGCGGCGGCGCGTCGGGCATTGTCGATCACCGCGCGGACTTCCTTGACTCCGGCCGACACCGCCGACAGCGCCTCGAAGCGCCGGCCGGTGGCGTGGGAGATCAGTGACGCAAGGGTGGTCTTCCCGGTGCCCGGTGGCCCGTAGAGGATCACCGACGCCGCGCCCGAGCCCTCGATCAGCCGGCGCAGCGGCGAGCGCGGCCCCAGCAGATGCGAC
>JBAPQQ010000211.1:0-8165 GCA_049280695.1 Mycobacterium sp. | reverse complement strand
GTATTGAATCTGGCCCTTGTACGCGGTGATCGTGTTGATCGGATGCAACAGGACGGGCGGGTAATTCATGGCCAGCCGCCGCAGCACCGGGCCCATCCGCTCCCGGCAGATCTGGGTGCGCTTGATGTTGTCGACGTACAAACTGCCCTCGAAGACACCGCCGCAGATGAACTGCACGGGGTTGGCGAAGTTCGGCAGCGACAACAGACCCGTCGCGGTGCCTTGTGCGGGGTCGTAGATGTTGTAGAAGTTCGCCAGGCCGTTCGGCGTGACGTGCAGGAGCTGTTCGAGATCGCCGCTCTGGTCGGAGACCAGTTTGGTGAGTTGAGAAAGCTTGTCTACCTGGCTGATCAGTGTCGAGTTGTTGTCCTGGAGGAATCCGCGAATATCCGACAGCGCCTGGTTGAGCGTGCCGAGCGTGTTGTCGAGGTTGGTCGAACTGTCGGCGAGCACCTGCGACACCGAGGCAAGGTGGCCGCTGAACTGAACTATCTGCTCGTTGCTCTTGGACAGTGCGTTGACGAGGATCTGCAGATTCTTGACGGTGCCGAAGAGGTCGGTGCGGGAATCGCCCAACCGGGCCGCCGTCTGGGACAGCTCCCGCAACGCTTGACGGAAGGAGTCGCCGTTGCCGTCGAAGGTGGCGGCGGCCTGATTCACGAAGTCGCCGAGGGGCCCTTGCACCGAGCCGTCCTGCGGGCCAAGCGATTCGCTGAGCTTGGTCAGCTCCGACTTGACCTCGTCCCACTCCACCGGCACCGCCGTGCGATCCAGCCCGATGGCTGCGCCGTCGGCCATCACCGGACCGCTGGTGTAGGCGGGGGTGAGCTGGATGAAGCGCGCCGAAACGATGTTCGGCGCCATGATGACCGCTCGCGCCTCGGCGGGGAGCTTGACGCCGTCTTTGACCTCCATCGTGATCTTGACGGCCTCGGCCTGCGGCTCGATGGACTTGATGGTGCCGACCGGGACGCCGACGACACGGACGTCGTCGCCGGGATACAACCCGACTGCGGAGGTGAAGTAGCCGATCACCTTGTGCCCGGTGCGGCCGGGCCAGATCAGGTAGATGCCGCCGATCACGGCCACCGTCAGCAGCACGGCGGCGCCGACGCGCATCGCCGTTCTGTTGCGTGAAGCCGCGAAGTTGCTCATGGTGACTTCGGCCTGATGATCAAACGCTCGGAGATGAAGCCGCGCAGGTAGTCTGCCAGGCTGTCGGGCAGCTTGCCGGGCTGGAAGTACAAGTCCAGCAACACCTCTCCGAGCGGGCCGGGTGGCAGACCGTACAGGTTGATGTGGAAGCCGGGTCCCGACGCGACCACCTCACCCAGCGCGGTGGCATAGGGCGGGAGGCGCTTCAGCGCTTCGCTGATGTGCTCGCGGCGCTGGAGCAGGTTGTCCAGGACCGCGTTGAGCTTCCGCAGCGCCGGACCGAACTCCCTGCGGTTGTCCGCGACGAAGCCCGAAATCTGTTGCGAGACTGGCTCGATGCTGGCAATGAGCGTGCTGATCGCCGCCCGGCGCTGGTCAAGTGCCGCGAACAGCTGGTTGCCGTCGACGATGAGCTGGTTCACCTGACCGGCCCGGTCGGCGAGGATCTTGGTCACCGATCTCGCGCGCTCGAGCAGCTGCGCCAGCGCCTCGTCGTTGGCGTTGATGCTGCGCGACAACGCCGCCACGCCGTCGAGCGCCTGGCGCAATTGCGGAGTCGCCTCGTGCAGCGAATCCGTCAGCACGCCAAGAGCTCGGGTGAACTTCTGCTTGTCGAGCTCGCTGGAGGTCTGGCCGAGATCCTGCAGAGCGTTGTTCAGCGTGTACGGCGCTGTGGTGCGGCTCAGCGGGATAGTCGTCGAGTCGCCCCGGCCGCGCGGCGTCACCGCCAGCGACTTCTCCCCCAGGATCGTGTCGGTCTTGATCGACGCCAGCGACTGGTCGCCCACTAAGATCTTGCGGTCCACGGTGAAGGTCACCTTGGCGACGTCGCCGGCCAACTCGACGCCTTGCACGTCGCCGACCTTCAGTCCTGACACAGTGACCTCGTTGCCGGGCGAAATTCCGCCGGCGTCGACGAAGTACGCCTGATACGTCTTGCCCTGAGGCCAGAAGGGCAATTCGCTGTAGCCGAATGACACCAGCACCACGCTGACCACCAGCACGATGCCGATGATGCCGGTGCGAAGCGGATTGCGGCCCTCACCCATTCTCGGAGCACCTCCCCTTCGACGGGTCAGGGGGTCCGCCCTGCGGGAGCAGGATGTCGCTGTCTGACGGTGTGCCGGTGGGCGGTCCGACCGACGGGCCGTTGATCTTGATGCGCACCGAGCAGTAGTAGATGTTGAAATATGCGCCATAGGCGCCAAGAGCATTGAGGCGTAAGTAGTTTTCACCTAGTGGCTCGATGACCGCGTTGATCTCGCCCTTGCGGTTGTCCATCTCGGTGGCCAGGGGCCGCAGGTTCTCGATGACCCCTTGAATCGGGCGCCGGGAGCTCTGCAGCACGTCGGTCAGATCCGAGGCCGCGGACGCGAGCGGCTGCAGCGCGCCGGCGATCGGGTCGCGGCCCTGGGCCAGCCCGGTCACCAGCTGCTGCAGCTGGTCGATGCTCTGGTTGAACTGTGCGCTCTTCTGGTCGACGGTCGTCAGCACGGTGTTCAGGTTGTGGATCACGTCGGATATGACCTGATAGCGGTCGGCCAGCGCCCGACTGAACGAGCCGGTGCTCGACAACAGATCCGACAACGCGCCGCCCTGCCCTTGCAACAACTCGATGATCGCGTTGCTGATCTGGTTGACCTTGTCCCCGTTGAGCCCCTTCAGCACGGGACGCAGACCGCCGAGCAGCGCGTCGAGGTCAAGCGCCGGTTCGGTGTGCTGAATTGTGCCGCCCGGCGGCACTTTTCGGAGCTCCCCCGGCCCCGACGTGATCTCCAGGAAGCGATCGCCGACGAGGTTCTGGTAGCGGATCACCGCCTTGGTGGAGGTGTACATCTGGTAGCGCTTGTCGACGGCGAACGTGACATCCACCTTGTCGTCGGGCCGCAGTTGGATGTCCTTCACGCTGCCCACCGGGATCCCGGCGATCCGAACGTCGTTGCCGCCCTTGAGCCGTGACACGTTTTCGAAGACCGCGTGGTAGGTGTTGGTCGACGCGAAACGGAACTGTCCGAAGATCACCACCAGCCCGGCGGCTACCAACAGCATCACGGCAGCGAAAATGCTGACCTTGATGAGTGTTGCCCGCTGCCCCGGCATCAGGGGATCCTCTGTTCTTCGCGCAAGCGGCTCATCACTGTTGTCTGTTCTTCGCGCAAGCGGCTCATCACCAATCATCCCGTTCCGCGAAAGCGCCGTTGAACAGGAACTGCAGCGTCGAGGGAGCATCGACCTGCACTTCGGTGAACGGCTCGTAGGGGATGTACGCATTGTCGGTGACCAGGAACGGCGATTTAAACCACGAACCGCCGAACTGCTTGCTCGGCATGTTGGGCAGACCCCTGCAGTTCGGCCCGCCACTGGCATTCACGATCGGCAGGCTTTCCGGATAGGTGTAAACCGGCACGCCCAGAACGAAGTTCGACGACGTGAACAGCCCCGGCCGGGTCCCGCCGATAACAGGAGCGAACTGGTCGATCGCCTTCTTCACGCCGGAGAAGATGCAGCCGAACTCCGGCGAGTAGTCGGACAGCACCTTCAACGGTGCGCGGAGCCGCTGCAGGGCGGCGATCAGGTCCTCTTGCGCGGGCTCCAGCGTCGCAGTTCCGTTGTCCGCCAGCCCGCTTGCGGCCAGCAGCGTGGCATTGAGGTTGTCTTGTTCGTCGACGAGCGTGTTGCTGATTGAGGGGACGTTGTCCAGCACCGTCACCAAGTCCGGTGCGGCGTCGCCGTAGATGTTGCCGACCTCGGCGGCCTGCTGGAAATCGGACTGCAGGGTCGGCATCTTCGGGTTGATCTTCGGCAGTAACGCGTTCAGACCGACCAGCGCCTCGCCGGCGTCATCGCCGTGACCGCGCAATCCCTCTGCGACGGCCGACAGCGTCGCGTTCAGGTTGATCGGGTCGATCTTGTGCAACAGGTCGATCAGAGTCTGGAACAGCGTGTTGACTTCGAGCTGCACGGTGGAGACCTGCACCGTCGCGCCCGAACGCAGCGGCTTGTTCGACGGCTTCGCCGGCGGCACGAACTCCACCGACTTCGCGCCGAAGATCGTGTTGCTGGCAATCCGCACGTCGGCGTTGGACGGGATGAAGCGCATCTGGTTGCTGTCGATGGCCAACGTCAGCTTGGCCCGGTCGCCGGAATATGCGATGTCCTTGACCTTGCCGACCTGGATGCCGCGGTACTTGACCTTCGCGTCTTTATCCATCACCAGGCCCGCGCGCGGCGACGTCACGGTCACCGTGTCGGTGGCCGTGAAGGCGGCCGAATAAGAAAGGTATGTCACCACGGCGAAGGCCGCAATCACAGTCGCGAGCACCGCGGCTGCGATCCTGACATGGGTCCTCGACCCAGAACTCGCCAAGGTTATTTCCTCTTCGCGCAAGCGCTCATCGGTGCTCCCCGTTATCCGGAAAGGTTGAAGTTACCGGACGCGCCGTAGACGGCGAGAGAGATGAACAAAGTAATCACAACCACCACGATGAGTGACGTGCGTACCGCCTGCCCCACCGCGATGCCGACTCCGACGGGCCCGCCGGACGCGTTGTACCCGTAGTAGGTGTGCACCAGCATCACCGCAATCGACATCGCAATGGCTTGCAGGAAGGACCACAGCAGATCGGTCGGGACGAGAAACGTATTGAAGTAGTGGTCGTAGAGGCCACCTGACTGGCCGTTTATGTAGACCGTGGTGAATCGAGCCGCGAAGAAGGCCGCCAGCACCGACAGCGAGTACAGCGGGATGATCGCGACCAGCCCGGCCACGATCCTGGTGGATACGAGATAAGACACGGAATGGATGGCCATCGCCTCGAAAGCGTCGATCTCTTCGGACACCCGCTGGGCGCCCAACTGCGCGGTAGTGCCGGCACCGATGGTCGCAGCGAGCGCGATCCCAGCGATGACGGGTGCGATGATCCGGACATTGAGGAAGGCCGACAAGAAGCCCGTCAGCGCCTCGATCCCGATGTTGCCCAGGGAGTCGAAGCCTTGCACCGCAACCACGCCGCCCGAGGCCAGTGTCAGAAAAGCCGCCACACCGACGGTTCCGCCGATCACCAGCAGAGCACCGGTGCCCAGCGTCATCTCGGCGATGAGCCGGACCGTTTCCTTGCGGTAGTGAGTGAGCGCGTTGGGAATCCAGCGCACCGATTGCGCGTAGAACAATGCCTGCTCGCCGAAGCTGTCGACGAACTTCGGCATCCCGCCGAACCAGCGCCGCAACCGGAGCGTTACGTCATAACTCATGTCCTCACCGAGCCAGCACTCGGACGCCGATCGCCGTCATCAAGACATTGATCACGAACAGGCAGATGAATGCGTAGACGACGGTCTCGTTGACCGCGTTGCCGACGCCCTTGGGCCCACCCTTGACCGTGAGGCCGCGGTAGCAGCCCACGAGTCCCGCGCAGACCCCGAAAAGCAGCGCCTTGACCTCGGCGAGCAACAACTCGGGGAGGCCGGTCAAAACGGTCAGGCCGTTGATGAAGGCGCCCGGGTTGACGCCCTGCAGCAGCACCGAGAACACATAGCCGCCGGACAACCCGATGGCGCACACAAGCCCGTTCAGCAGCAGCGCCACGAGCGTCGACGCCAGCACCCGCGGCACCACAAGGCGGTGGATCGGATCGATCCCGAGCACCCGCATCGCGTCGATCTCCTCGCGGATCGTGCGGGCACCGAGGTCGGCGCAGATCGCGGTGGCGCCGGCGCCGGCAACCACCAACACCGTCACCACCGGGCCGAGCTGGGTGATCGTGCCGAAGGCGGTGCCCGCCCCCGACAGGTCGGCCGCACCGAGCTCACGGAGCAGGATGTTGATGGTGAAGGCGACCAGCACCGTGAACGGAATGGCCACCAGCAGCGTCGGCACCAGCGAAACGCGCGCGATCATCCATGTCTGCTCGAGGAATTCTCGGAACTGAAACGGTCGGCGGAAGGTTTCCCGGAAGGTGTCGCCTGACATCTCGAAGAAGCCGCCCACGGCCCGAGCCGGAACCGCGAGCTGATCCTTCACTCGGCCCCCTTCCCAGGCGCAGGGGTGCGGTAACAGATTCCGGTGAGAGCCAGGAAACTGGCTGATCCGGCGCCCTTCCCACCCCTCAACAGGACGTGACACTGTGTGAGCCGGATCATACTAACTAGAACACGTTCGCGGTGTCAAAGATCGGTAAAAGACCGATAACTAGCACGTTTTTGCAGTTCACAGCGATTTCTCGGATACAATTCTGAAACGTGTTCTACCTGCTTCGACGGCCGCGATTGACGCGGTCATCACCGCTAGCCCTCCATCAATCGGGTCGCCGCGAACGTCAACTCGCTGTCGCGGTCAGCAAAATACTTTTGCATCGCTGAGCTAAGTTCTTGCGGCGCCCAACCCGACCCGTCCGCGGTGAACCGGTGCTCTGCGGTGGGCGCGGCGACGAGCGTCACCGACGGGCCGTACACGATGAACACCTGCCCGTTGACAGCTTCGGCGGCCGGTGACGCCAGGAACCGCACCAAGGTCACCACATGGTCGGGTGAGAGCGGGTCGATTTCGCCCTCGGCCAGTTCGGGCGTTTCGCCGAACACGTCCGCGGTCATCGCCGTGCGAGCACGCGGGCAGATCGCGTTGGCGCACACGCCGTAGCGGCCCAGCGCTCTGGCCGCCGAGAGCGTCAACGCCGTGATCCCCGCCTTGGCCGCGCCGTAGTTGGCCTGGCCGACGGGGCCCGACAAGCCGGCCTCCGATGAGGTGTTCACGAGCCGGCCATACGTCTGGCCGCCTGACGCTTTGGCACGCGCGCGCCAGTAGGTGGCGGCATTGCGGGTGAGCAGGAAATGGCCCCGCAGGTGAACCTTGATGACGAGGTCCCAGTCCTCGTCGGACATGTTGAACAACATCCGGTCACGGGTGATGCCGGCGTTGTTGACGACGATGTCGAGGCCGCCTTCGCGCTCGGCGTCGGCCATCATCTCGTCGGCTGTGGACCGTTCTCCGACATCTCCCGCCACGGCGACGGCCCGACTCCCGGCGGCCTTGATCTCGTCGAAGACGTCGGAGGAGTCAAGTGCGGCCTGCAAGTCGTTGACGACGACTGTTGCGCCGGCCCGGGCAAGTCCGATCGCCTCGGCCCGGCCCAGGCCGGCGGCGGCGCCGGTGACCACCGCGACTCGGCCCGACAAATCGGTCAGTTCGCCGGTCTCGCGGCTCTGGGATTGGCTCAACTTATTAATACCTCTAGTCCGTCCGGCGCAACGCTGCGCGCGGGCATTCGGCGATCGCCTGTTCGGCGAGATCTTCCTGATCGGCCGGCACCGGATCCTTCTTCACCACCGCGTAGTCCTCGTCGTCCAGTTCGAATATGTCGGGCGCGATTCCCACGCACACGGCGTTACCTTCACATCGATCGCGGTCTACTTCAACTCGCACGGCAACCTCCTCGCACTCACCCGGCGGCCTCGTCTTCGACGCCGCACCCACAATACGACCAGGTCGGCGGCCCGCTCGCGGAAACCGTCGCTGGACCACAAGACTAGAACGTGTTACAACCGGGGGTGGCTGAGGGTACCCATTCGAGGTAAAGGACTAGGCGATGCGGATCGGCTACAGCCCCGAACAAGAGGAGTTGCGCCGCGAGCTGCGGTCCTACTTTTCCAAGCTGATGACGCCTGAGCGGGTCGAGGCCCTGAGCTCCGTGGAAGGCGAGTACGGCACCGGTAACGCCTACCGCGACACCGTCGCCCAGATGGGCAAGGACGGGTGGCTCGCGCTCGGATGGCCGACCGAGTACGGCGGCCAGGCCCGCTCGGCGATGGATCAGCTGATCTTCAGCGACGAGGCGGCCATCGCCGGGGCGCCGGTGCCGTTCTTGACCATCAACAGCGTGGCGCCGACGATCATGGCTTTCGGCACCGACGAGCAGAAGCAGTTCTTTCTGCCGAAGATCGCGTCGGGCGAGCTGCACTTCTCGATCGGATATTCCGAACCGGGCGCCGGCACCGACCTGGCCGCCTTGCGCACC
>JBAPQQ010000210.1:0-8622 GCA_049280695.1 Mycobacterium sp. | reverse complement strand
GCCGGGTCTCCATCAGCACCCCGACGCGATCGCCCTGGCGGATGCCGACCTCGATCAGGCCGCGCACGACGTTGTTGATGCGAGTGTCCACGGCTTCGTAGGTGTGCACCCGACCGTCGAACAGCAGGCATTCGCCCCCGGGCGCGTCGGCCGCCTGCTCGGACATGATGCGGCCCAGCGAGATGCGGGTGTGCTCGTTGATCTGGCCGAGGCGCGCCAGCCGCGGCAGCGTGCGGGCGGTCTCCACCGCCAGCGTTCGAATCGACTTGTTGGCGGCGATCACCGCGTGCCCGGCGGCCCGGGCCAAGTCGAAGGCCACTTCGGACGCCACCCCGGCGCCGTGGGCGACGCGCGAAGCAAGTGGCACGCCGCTCTCCTTGAGTTCGGCGGGCTGCGGCGACATCCGGCTGATCCCCTCTGGCATGTCACCCTCGCCGGACAGCCATTTCACCCACGCCGCCACCGTCGGCCAGGTCTGCGATGCAGCCTTGGACCCGACGACGAGCCCGAAATGGCCGCTGCGGATGAGGTATTCGTAGACGTCGGCGTTGGGCGCAGCGCGTTCGATGCCGCGCACGGCAGCAGGTTGCCCGATGTCGTCGACCTCGCCGATCACCGCCAGGATCGGGACGTCGATGTCGGTGAGCGTCACGAGCTCGCCGTGGATGGAAAAGCCGCCCGTCATCATCCGGTTGTGGGCGATGAACTGCTTGAGCAGCTCGGAGATCGCGGGGCCGCCCCATGCGATCCACCCCTCGCGCTCCAGGAACCGCCGCTGCTGCTCGCGCGGCAGCAGTGCCTCACGGTCGTGTAGCTGACGCAGGAAATCGACCCGCGCCTTGGCCGTCTTGATCGGATCCATCATCTGAAACCCGGCACGCGCCAACCAACTTGGGATGTCGATGTGGCTGAACACGTGGTCGGCCATGAATTCCGCTGCCGCCGGGGCCATGTTGGGCGGAAGGCCCATCGGCAATGCCGCGAGCGTGTCTACCGGCGATCCGAACGCGATGACGCTGGCGAGGTCGCGTGACCGGCGGTACCCGGCGGTCTGGTATGCCCACATTCCGCCTTGCGAGTAGCCGGCCAGATGCATGTCTTGGCCGGTGTTCTTCTTCACCGTGTCGATCGCCTCGCTGACCGCGACGATGTGGTCTGCCAGCGTGCGCTCCATGCCCCCTTCGACGCGGTCGGGCGACCCGAAGTCGATGACCCACGGATCGATACCCGCCGCGTGCAGGATGCCGACGGCGCCCTCTTCGCGGGTGACGTCCCACATGTTCGCCGACATCATCATCGGGTGCACCATCAGCACCGGCGGTCCGACCGGTGTCTGGCCGTTGCGGTTGTCCGGCGGGAAGTACCTCCGCAGCCGGTACATCGGCGTGCTCTCGACGATTTGGAACGGCGACGGCACGCTGCCTGTTTCCAGGCCGCCGTACCTGATCACTTCCAGCCCGTTCTGCGCGGTGGCGACCAGGCGTCCCACCGGCCTCGTGATCGGTGAGAAGTCCACCATCAGCGCTTGCCTCCGCCCTTGTGCGTGCCCCCGATCGGCCGCCGTCATTCTGGCACGTCGCGGCATATCATCGGCGACCGATGGCCAACCTGATCAATGCCGAGCGCATCGGAGTCTCCTACGGCACCCGGAAGTTGCTCGATGCGGTGAGCCTGGGCGTGGACGACGGCGACGCGATCGGGGTCGTCGGGCGCAACGGGGACGGGAAGACGACGCTGCTCACGACGCTGGCGGGCGTTCGCGCGCCGGACCGGGGACGCGTGACGCACACCGCCGGGCTGTCGGTGGGGTACCTGGGTCAGGCCGACGACTTCGGCGGCGACGACACCGTGCGCCAACTCATCGTCGGCGGGCAGCCAGACCACGCCTGGGCCGGCGATCCGGGCACCCGCGCCGTCGTCCAGCACTTACTGGCGTCGGTGGCCCTGGATGCCCGCACGGGCACACTGTCGGGCGGCGAACGCCGCCGCGTGGCGCTGGTGGCGGTACTGCTGGCCGGGCACGACGTGTTGATGCTCGACGAGCCGACGAACCACCTCGACGTGGAGGCGATCAGCCGGTTGGCGGGGCACCTGGCCGATCGCGGGACGCGGGCGCTGGTGGTGGTGAGTCACGACCGATGGTTTCTCGACGCGGTGTGCACTCGGACGTGGGAGGTGCACGACGGTTCGGTCGAGGGTTACGACGGCGGCTATGCGGCTTATGTGCTGGCCCGGGCCGAGCGTATGCGGGTGGCCGCCGCTGCCCAATCGCGCAGGCGCAACCTCATGCGCAAGGAGCTGGCCTGGCTGCGCCGGGGTCCGCCGGCGCGTACCTCCAAGCCCAAGTTCCGCATCGAGGCCGCCAACGCGCTGATCGCCGAAGAGCCCCCGGCGCGTGATTCGCTTGCGCTGCAACGGTTTGCGACGACCCGGTTGGGCAAGGACGTGTTCGACCTGCACGGGGTCCGGCTGGAAGTGGGCGCCCGCTGCGTCCTCGACGACGTGGACTGGTCGATCGGCCCCGGCGCACGCATCGGTCTGGTCGGCGTCAACGGCACGGGCAAGACGTCGGTGTTGCGCCTGCTCGCCGGCGAATTGCCACCGACAGCGGGAACCGTCGGGCGCGGCAAGACATTGCGGATCGGGCACCTGACTCAGCAGCTGAGCGAGGTGCACGGTGACGACCGCGTGCTGGATGCGGTCGAAGACCAGCGCCGGATCGCTCGACTCGCCGGCGGCCGCGAGATCAGCGCCGCGACACTCCTCGAGGAGTTCGGGTTCACCGGCGACAAGCTGACGGCGCGAGTGGCCGAACTGTCCGGTGGCGAGCGCCGGCGGTTGCAGTTCTTGCGGCTGCTGCTCGACGAACCCAACGTGCTGCTGTTGGACGAGCCGACCAACGACCTCGACATCGACACGCTGACCGTCGTCGAGGACTACCTCGACGGGTGGCCGGGCACCTTGATCGTCGTCACGCACGACCGCTACTTCTCAGAACGCGTCACCGACGTCACCTACGCGCTGTCCGGAAATGGGCGTTGCGAATTGCTGCCCGGGGGCATCGACCAGTATCTGGCCGCGCGGGAAGAGTCGCCGGGAGCGCAGGCCGCAAGCGGTGCGGGCACCGCGGAGTCCGCCGGCGCACGGGCCCGGCGCACGGGAAAAGAGTTGGCTCGCATCGAGAGTCGGCTCGGCAAGGCCGAGCAGCGCATCGCGGAGTTGCACGAGCAGATGGCGGCGGCAGCACACGACCACGTGCGGCTCGGTGAGCTGAACGACGAACTGCTCGAGTCGCAGCGGTGCAAGACCGATCTCGAAGAGGCCTGGCTGAAAGCCGCGGAGGAGCAAGGAACCCCCGTCAGCCGGTGAACGCGTTGCCGCGGTCGGCCAGGAGGCGGTAAATCGTCCACTGGATGGTTTCACGCACCTGGTCGGTCAAGTCGAGGACGACGAACGGGTCCTCCCGCGCAACGTGATCGAAGCCCGAGGTCGGGATCGGCGTGCCGAACTCGATGTGCCACCTCGACGGCAGCGGGATCAAACCGATTGGCCCGGCCGCCGGAAACAGCGGGGTGATCGGGAAGTACGGCAGGCCGAGCAACCGCGCCAGCGGTCGCAGGTCACCGATCATCGGGAAGATCTCCTCCGAGCCGACGATCGAGCACGGAATGATGGGCGCCCGGGTGCGCAGCGCTGCCGACACGAAGCCGCCGCGCCCGAACCGCCGCAGCTTGTAGCGGTCCCCGAAGCGCTTACCCAGGCCCTTGTAGCCTTCCGGGAACACTGCCGTGAGTTCACCGTTGGACAGCAAACGATGCGCGTCTGCGGGGCAAGCCCTGGTGTGACCCGCCTTGCGCGCCGCGCTGCCCAACACCGGGCTGTCGAATACCAGGTCAGCGGCCAGCAGGCGCAACGACCGGTGCGCCCGGTGATTGTCGTGCACCGCGACCGACGCCATCAGCCCGTCGAACGGCAGCACACCGGCATGATTGGCCACCACCAGCGCGGCACCCGTCTCGGGCAAGTTCTCGATACCGCTGACCTTGACTCGAAACCACCCGTGAAAAAGCGTCCGCAACAGCGGCATCACGACCGCGTCGGTGAAATGCGGGTCGAACCCGAATTCATCGACGCAGTACCGACCTACCAGCCGACGCCGCAGGAACTCTGCGACGGCCGCGAGACGCCGGGCCGGCGCGTCGGGTTTGCCGGGGGTTTCAGGCGCTGCGCCCTGCCAGACGCGGCGCGAGGCGATTTCGTCTCCGGACCGGCGCACATCTTGTCGCGACACTGCCGAAGGGTGTCGGTGCATAGCCTCCGTACGCTGTGCTGCACGGTGCCCTGCGCTGGTCCGAACACGGTGCGCGTCCAGCGCGACCACTGCCGCATTGGGTTCACTTGCCACGATTGTCAGCTCCTTTCGCACCACCGGTGCGACCTACCTGAGATGCGGATAGACCCGCCACCGCACGCCAGGCGGTGACCATGCCGATTCCGGGATCGGTTCCCAACCACCATGCCGACCCGAACCTGGACAGAGCCGCGGACGGCCGCTACGAATTCGCTGTGAATCCCACGAACACAACGTGATTGGCCGCCGATGCGGACGTCAGGACCGTAGCGCGGCGCCCAGCCGGGCCGCGGTCTCGCCCACCCGTGCAAGCTGTTTCGAAACCTGAACAGGTGCGGTGCCGCCACGCGCGGCACGAGAAGACACGGAGCCCTCGATCGTCAGCACCTTGCGAACATCGGCCGTCAGGCTCGGATGCGCGGCGGCGAGCTCGTCGTCGCTGAGATCCTCGAGCCCGACGCCGCGTACCTCGGCCGTGCGCACGGCAGCGCCGGCGGCCTCGTGCGCGACCCGGAACGGCACCCCTTGGCGCACCAGCCATTCCGCGACATCGGTGGCCAACGTGTATCCGGCCGGCGCCAGCGATGCCATGCGCTCGACGTCGAACCGCAGGGTGGACACCAGCCCGGCCATCGCGGGCAGCAGCGCCTCCAGCTGCGCGACCGAGTCGAACACCGGCTCTTTGTCTTCCTGGAGGTCGCGGTTGTACGCCAGCGGCTGTGCCTTGAGAGTGGCGAGGAGTCCGGTGAGGTTGCCGATCAACCGACCCGACTTGCCACGGGTCAACTCGGCGATATCAGGGTTCTTCTTCTGCGGCATGATCGAACTGCCGGTGGACCACGCGTCGTGCAACGTGACGTATCCGAATTCCGTCGTACTCCAGAGGATAATGTCCTCCGCGAGCCGCGACAGGTCGACACCGATCATCGCCAACACGAACGCCGCCTCAGCCGCGAAGTCGCGTGCCGAGGTGGCATCGATCGAATTGTCCGACGCGGCCGTGAATCCCAGCTCGTCGGCGATCGCGTCGGGATCCAGTCCCAGGGAGGATCCGGCCAGCGCACCCGACCCGTATGGCGAGACGGCCGCGCGGTCGTCCCAGTCGAGTATGCGGTCGACGTCGCGCAGCAGTGGGTGCGCATAAGCGAGCAGTTGATGCGCCAGAAGCACCGGCTGTGCCGACTGTAGATGGGTCTTGCCCGGCATGATCGCAGTCGGGTTGGCGGCCGCCTGGGCGCTGAGTGCGGCGACCACGTCCAACACGCCGGCACCGACCCGGCGCAGCGCGTCGCGCAGCCACAGCCGGAACAGGGTCGCGATCTGGTCGTTGCGCGACCGGCCGGCTCGCAGACGCCCGCCGAGGTCCTCGCCCACGCGGTCGATCAGTCCACGTTCCAACGCACCATGGACGTCCTCGTCGGTGACGATCGGGGCGAAGCTGCCGTCCGCGACGTCTTGAGCCAGGCTGTCCAGTCCGGCCAGCAATCCGTCGCGCTGCTCGGCGGTGAGCAGCCCGGCCCGAAAGAGCACGCGGGCGTGCGCTTTTGACGCGGCGATATCGTAAGGGGCCAGCACCCAGTCGAAGTGCGTCGACTTGCTGAGCGCAGCCAGTTCCGTCGACGGGCCGGCGGCGAACCGGCCACCCCACAGCGCGCCCTCATTGGTGCTCACGTTCACGTGCCGATATCCCGGCGGGCGGCGATCTTCGACGACAGACCGTGCACGTGAACGAACCCCCGCGCGGCAGACTGGTCGAACGTGTCGCCCGCGTCGTAGGTGGCCAGGTTGAAGTCGTAGAGCGATTCCGCGCTGCGCCGGCCGTTGACGGCAATGTGCCCGCCGTGCAACACCATTCGGGTCTCGCCGGAGACGTGCTCCTGCGTCTTGGCGACGAACATCTCCAGCGCGGACTTCAGCGGCGAGTACCAGAGCCCGTCGTACACCAGCTCGGCCCAGCGCTGGTCGGTAGTCCGTTTGAACCGGCCGAGTTCCCGCTCCAGCGTGACGTGCTCGAGCTCGGTGTGCGCGGTGATCAGCACCATCGCGCCGGGCGCTTCGTAGATCTCCCGGCTCTTGATGCCAACAAGGCGGTCCTCGACCACATCGAGCCGTCCGACACCCTGGGCGCCGGCACGCCGGTTCAGCTCCTCGATCGCCTCCAGCACCGTCACTTCGCGGCCGTCGATCGACACCGGCACGCCCCGCTCGAAGCCGACGATCACCTCGTCGGGCGTCGACCAGTTGACGGTCGGGTCCTCGGTGTAGTCGTAGACATCCTTGGTCGGCGCATTCCACAAGTGTTCCAGGAAGCCGGTTTCCACCGCCCTGCCCCAGACGTTCTGGTCGACCGAGAACGGCGACCGCTTGGTCACGGTGATCGGTATCGCGTTCTCCTCCGCGAACGCGATGGCTTTCTCTCGCGTCCACGCGTAGTCGCGCACTGGGGCCAGCACTTCGAGATCCGGTGCCAGCGAAGCGAATCCGACTTCGAACCGCACCTGATCGTTGCCCTTGCCGGTGCAGCCGTG
Organism: Mycobacterium sp.; assembly: GCA_049280695.1. Taxonomy (GTDB): domain Bacteria; phylum Actinomycetota; class Actinomycetes; order Mycobacteriales; family Mycobacteriaceae; genus Mycobacterium. The sequence continues at coordinate 1,743 of JBAPQQ010000210.1, read as the reverse complement.
CGCGACGGTGCTGCCGCCGTGCTCCCGGGCGGCGGCGACCAGGTGCTTGGCGATCAGCGGCCGGCTGATCGCCGACACCAGCGGATAGCGGTCCATGTAGAGACCGTTTGATTGGATTGTCGGCAGGCAGTACTCGTCGGCGAATTCGTCGCGCGCGTCGACGACGACGGCCTCCGCCGCGCCGCAGTCGAGGGCGCGCTGACGCACAGCCACCATGTCTTCGCCGCCCTGGCCGAGGTCGATGGCCACGGCCACCACCTCGCGCCCGGTCTCTTTGCCGATCCAGCTGATCGCCACCGACGTGTCCAAGCCGCCGGAGTACGCCAGGATGACGCGATCAGACATGAAATTTCTCCTCATTCACTTCAGTTCGTGGAACCGCGCGGCCAGTTCGGCGCCGGTCATCGGGTCGCGTGCGACGACCAGTATCGTGTCGTCGCCGGCGACGGTGCCGACGACGTAGGGAAGTGCGGCGCGGTCGATCGCCAGCGCCAGATAGTGCGCCGCCCCGGGTGGTGTGCGCAGCACCGCCAGATTGCCGCTTGCGTCACTGGAAGCCAGAAGTTCACCCAGCAGTCGCGAAAGCCGTTCGGTACCACCGGAAACCCCGCGCACCGGGCTGCCATCCTCTGGTACGACGTATGCGCCGGCGCCGCCGTCCGCGCCGCGGAGCTTGACCGCGCCCAGCTCCTCGAGGTCGCGTGACAGCGTGGCCTGGGTGGTCTCGATGCCTTCGGCTGCGAGCGCGGCGGCCAGTTCGCTCTGGCTGTGCACCGAGCGCGACGACAGGATCGCGACGATGCGGGTCTGCCGCGCGGCGCGTGTGGTGCCGACTTCCGGCGCGTTCATCATGCCCTCTCCAGCAGCCACACCAGCAGCGCCTTCTGGGCGTGCAGCCGGTTCTCCGCCTCGTCCCACACCGCGCTGTGCGGCCCGTCCACCACGTCGTCGGTGATCTCCTGGCCGCGATGCGCCGGAAGACAGTGCAGCACAATGGCATCCGCGTCGCCACGGTCCAGCAGGCGGGCATCGACCCGGAAGTCTTCGAACGGCCCTGATCGGTCCAGGCCGTCGTCCTCCTGGCCCATCGACGTCCAGGTATCGGTGACCAGCACGTCGGCGCCGTCGGCGGCCGCGGCCGGCGTCGAGGTCAGCTCGATCTTGGCGCCGGTGTCGCGCGCGCGTGTCTCGGCGGCGGCAACCACGTCGGGAGTCGGCTCGAAACCCGTTGGTGCCGCGATCGTGACGTTGACCCCTGCGGTCGCGCCCCCGAGTAACAGTGAATGCGCCATGTTGTTGGCGCCGTCGCCGAAATATGCCAGCCGCAGACCTGCCAGGCGGCCCTTGCGTTCCCTGACGGTCTGCAGGTCCGCCAGGACCTGGCACGGGTGGAAGTCGTCGGACAGCGCGTTGACCACCGGCACCGTCGCCACCGACGCCATCGCAGCCAGCCGGTCCTGCCCGTACGTCCGCCACACGATCGCGTCGACGTAGCGCGACAGCACCCGAGCGGTGTCCTCCAGCGTCTCGTCGCGCCCCAGCTGGGTGCTGCGACCGTCGACGACCACCGCGTGGCCGCCGAGTTGGGCAATGCCCAGTTCGAACGAGAACCTGGTGCGGGTGGAGTTCTTGTCGAAGATCACCGCGACGCCGCGCGGTCCCTTGAGAGGCCGGCGCCCGAACGGGTCCTTCTTGAGCTCAGCGGCCAGCGCCAGCACCTCGGCCTGCTCGGCGGGGGTGAGA
>JBAPQQ010000209.1:0-2468 GCA_049280695.1 Mycobacterium sp. | reverse complement strand
GGCTTTCCTGTCCGAGCTGGAAGCCAAGCACAACCACTACGTGGCCGCGCGCGTCACCACGCACGCGAGGAGCGAGATGGCAACCGACGAACTGGTCGGCTATGCCGGCATCGCGTGCCTGGGCATCCTGCCGCCGCATGAGTACGAGATCCACACCATCGGCGTCGATGCCGCGTTCCAGGGCCAGGGCATCGGCCGTCGGCTGCTCGGCGAGCTGCTCGACTATGCAAGCGGTGGAACGGTTTACCTGGAGGTGCGCACCGACAACGATCCGGCGATCGGGATGTACCGCGGCGCCGGGTTCGTCGAAGTCGGTTTGCGCAGGAGGTATTACCGGGCCAGCGGTGCCGACGCCTACACGATGCGGCGGGACTGCGCCCGGGCGGAACCAGGAAACAGCCGATGATCGTCCTCGCCATCGAAAGCTCCTGCGACGAGACCGGCGTCGGCATCGCCGAACTCGGCCCGACCGGCAAGGTGAGGTTGCTCGCCGACGAGGTCGCCTCCAGCGTCGCCGAGCACGCGCGGTTCGGCGGCGTCGTACCCGAGATCGCGTCGCGCGCACACCTGGAGGCGCTCGGCCCGACGATGCGCCGCGCACTGGCCACCGCACAGATCGAGCGTCCTGATGCGGTCGCTGCGACGATCGGGCCGGGTCTGGCCGGCGCGCTGCTGGTGGGTGTCGCCGCTGCGAAGGCCTACGCAGCGGCCTGGGGCGTGCCGTTCTACGCGGTCAACCATCTTGGCGGTCATCTGGCCGCCGACGTCTACGACCACGGCCCGCTGCCCGAATGCGTCGGGCTGCTGGTGTCCGGCGGACACACCAACCTGCTGCACCTGCGGTCTCTGGGAGAGCCGGTGATCGAGCTGGGCAGCACCGTCGACGACGCGGCCGGCGAGGCCTACGACAAGGTGGCGCGGCTGCTGGGGCTGGGCTATCCGGGCGGCAGGGCGCTCGACGACCTGGCCCGTACCGGAGACCGGCACGCCGTGGCGTTTCCGCGCGGCATGACAGGTCCGCGCGACGATCCGTACTCGTTCAGCTTCTCGGGTCTGAAGACCGCCGTCGCCCGGTATCTGCAGCGCAACCCGGGCTACGACCCGGCCGACGTCGCCGCGGGCTTCCAGGAGGCGGTGGCCGACGTGCTGACCGCCAAGGCAGTGCGCGCGGCCCAGCACCTCGGGGTGGCCACGCTGCTGGTCGCCGGGGGCGTGGCGGCGAACTCCCGGCTGCGCGAACTCGCCGACGAACGCTGCGCGGCGGCCGGGATCACGTTGCGGGTGCCCCGGGCCCGGCTGTGCACCGACAACGGTGCGATGATCGCGTCGCTTGCTGCGCATCTGATAGCCGCGGGTGCGCGGCCGTCGGCACTGGACGCGGTTGCCGATCCGGGCCTTCCGGTGGTGAGATCGCAGGTGTTCTAGCCCGTGCTTGAGTGCTAGCACTCGCGTGTATAGAGTGCTAGGTGGCAGGCGCGCTGCCCCTCGGGTCGGCTCCCGCGACGACGGCTCAGCGGCGGTGGCGCATGCCGAAACCTGTAATGCCGAAGGGCGATACCTAAGGCCCGGGAGAGGCCCGGGCCGCACCCAGATAAGTGGAGGGCTCACATCGTGGCGAAGGTGAACATCAAGCCACTCGAGGACAAGATCCTCGTCCAGGCCAACGAGGCCGAGACCACGACCGCATCCGGTCTGGTCATTCCTGACACCGCCAAGGAGAAGCCGCAGGAAGGCACCGTTGTCGCCGTTGGTCCCGGCCGCTGGGATGAGGACGGCGAGAAGCGGATTCCGCTGGACGTCTCCGAGGGTGACACGGTGATCTACAGCAAGTACGGCGGCACCGAGATCAAGTACAACGGCGAGGAGTATTTGATCCTGTCGGCCCGCGACGTGCTGGCTGTCGTCAACAAGTAACCACTCCGTGTCCGCCCCGGCGATCCACCGCGCATGCGCGGCGGGTTTCCGGGGCGGCACGCGTTAGCGCCGATGAGCGCTCGCGCGAAAAGCAGATAGCAGGGACTCACATGAGCAAGCAGATTGAATACAGCGAGACCGCTCGCCGCGCGATGGAGCACGGCGTCGACAAACTCGCCGACACCGTGCGGGTCACCCTCGGGCCGCGCGGCCGGCACGTGGTGCTGGCCAAGGCGTTCGGCGGGCCCACCGTCACCAACGACGGGGTGACTATAGCCCGCGAGATCGACCTGGAGGACCCGTTCGAGAACCTCGGCGCGCAGCTGGTGAAGTCGGTGGCGACGAAGACCAACGACGTCGCCGGAGACGGCACCACCACGGCCACCGTGCTGGCGCAGGCACTGGTCAAGGGCGGTCTGCGCAACGTGGCCGCAGGCGCGAACCCGATCGCGCTCGGCACCGGGATCAGCAAGGCGGCCGACGCGGTGTCCGACGCGCTGCTGGCCGCAGCCATTCCGGTGACCGACAAGAACTCGATCGCCCAGGTCGCCACC
>JBAPQQ010000208.1:0-1815 GCA_049280695.1 Mycobacterium sp. | reverse complement strand
ATCCAACCCGTACAACAAGCTGTTCGAAGAACGCATCATCTTCCTCGGCGTGCAGGTCGACGACGCGTCGGCCAACGACATCATGGCCCAGCTCCTGGTCCTGGAGTCGCTGGATCCCGACCGCGACATCACCATGTACATCAATTCGCCGGGTGGATCGTTCACCTCGCTGATGGCGATCTACGACACCATGCAGTACGTGCGGGCCGACATCCAGACGGTGTGCCTGGGACAGGCGGCGTCGGCGGCGGCAGTGCTGCTGGCGGCCGGCTCACCGGGCAAGCGGCTGGCGCTGCCCAACGCACGGGTGTTGATCCACCAGCCCGCGCTGTCCGGTGTCATTCAGGGCCAGTTCTCCGACCTCGAGATCCAGGCCGCCGAGGTCGAGCGGATGCGCACGCTGATGGAGACGACCCTGGCGCACCACACCGGCAAGGACGCCGCGACCATCCGCAAGGACACCGACCGCGACAAGATCCTCACCGCCGAAGACGCCAAGGACTACGGGATCATCGACACCGTGCTGGAATACCGGAAGCTTTCGGCGCAGACGGCCTGATCGACCGGTCAGGATCGCGGCTCGGTTGCATCGGCGACACGCCAAGGACACGGTACGGCGTTACACCGCCCCCGCGGCGCGGACAGGCGATATGTTCTGCGAACACAGATAAATACCACTGACGCGATTCGCGGCTATGGGTCGCAGACCGGTCGATCAAGCGGGTAGCGTCGGGGCAGACGGCCAGACCACGACCAACCGACGGCGAACAGGAAGTAGGGCCCGACCACCATGGCGCGCATCGGAGACGGCGGTGACCTGCTGAAGTGCTCGTTCTGCGGCAAGAGCCAGAAACAGGTCAAGAAGCTCATCGCCGGCCCCGGCGTGTACATCTGCGACGAGTGCATCGACCTCTGTAACGAGATCATCGAAGAGGAACTGGCCGACGCCGACGACGTCAAACTCGACGAACTGCCCAAGCCGGCCGAGATCCGCGACTTCCTCGAGGGCTATGTGATCGGCCAGGACACCGCCAAGCGCACGCTCGCCGTCGCCGTCTACAACCACTACAAGCGCATCCAGGCCGGCGAGAAGAGTCGCGACTCCCGCACCGAGCCCGTCGAGCTGGCCAAGTCCAACATCCTGATGCTGGGCCCCACCGGATGCGGCAAGACCTACCTCGCGCAGACGCTGGCGAAGATGCTCAACGTGCCGTTCGCCATCGCCGACGCCACCGCGCTGACGGAGGCCGGCTACGTCGGCGAGGACGTCGAGAACATTCTGCTCAAGCTGATCCAGGCCGCCGACTACGACGTGAAGCGCGCCGAGACGGGGATCATCTACATCGACGAGGTGGACAAGATCGCCCGCAAGAGCGAGAACCCGTCGATCACCCGTGACGTCTCCGGGGAGGGTGTGCAGCAGGCGCTGCTGAAGATCCTGGAAGGCACGCAGGCCTCGGTACCGCCGCAGGGCGGGCGCAAGCACCCCCATCAGGAGTTCATCCAGATCGACACCACCAATGTGCTGTTCATCGTTGCTGGCGCGTTCGCGGGGCTGGAGAAGATCGTCTCGGACCGCACCGGCAAGCGCGGGCTCGGCTTCGGCGCAGAGGTCAAGTCCAAGTCCGAGATCGACACCGCCGACCACTTCGCCGAAGTGATGCCCGAGGACCTGATCAAGTTCGGGCTGATCCCGGAGTTCATCGGCCGGCTGCCGGTGGTGGCATCGGTGACCAACCTCGACAAGGAATCTCTGGTGCAGATCCTGTCGAAGCCCAAGAACGCGTTGGTGAAGCAGTACACCCGGCTCTTCGA
>JBAPQQ010000207.1:0-2401 GCA_049280695.1 Mycobacterium sp. | reverse complement strand
TCTACGGCCTGACCAAGCTGCACGGCGAAGGCTACGTCCGCATCCTGGCAGCCGATCGCGGATTGTCGGCCCGCATCGTCCGCCTCTTCAACGTGATCGGCCCCGGCGAAACCAACCCGCACTTATTGCCGGCGATCATCGCGCAACTGCGCGGCAACCCGGAAGCGATCGACGTGGGCAATACCTGGCCCAAGCGCGACTACATCGATGTGCTCGACGCCGCCGGCGGGTTCGCGGCCGTGGCCCTCGGCGACGAACCTGCGGACGGCGAGTGCGAGGTCGTCAATCTCGGCAGCGGGCAGCAGTACTCGGTTGACGAGATCCTTGCCCGCCTGCGTTCGGCGCTGGGGCTCACCTTCGAGGTGCGTCAGGATCCGGCCCGCATGCGCGCGGTCGACCGCCCATACCTCGGCGCCGACATCTCGCGTATCCGAGAGCTGTACGGCTGGAGCCCTGCGCACCAACTCGATGCCACACTCGAGCGCGTCTGGGCCAACCCGGAGTTCCTACCCGCCCTCGAGGGCCGGTTGACCTGACCCGCATGCCCGGCACGAGTGTGGGAGCACAACTGGTCCACAAGCCCGTCGATTTGTTGTTCGACGCCCGCCACATCCGGCAGAGCGGCATCGGCACATACATCGAAACCCTGTTGCCGCACCTGGAGGACACTCTGGCCCACCGCCAGCTCTCGCTCGCCATTCTGGCCGACCACGACACCGTTCCACCGGTCCGCGACAGCACAGTCGTCGTCCTCGCACGTCCGTCCGGCGCATCGATGTACTCTGTGGCCGAACAACGAGCCTGGAGTTTCGCGCTGCATACCACTCAGCCTCGGGCGTTCTGGGTGCCGCATTATCCTTTTCCGCTCGCGCTGTTGCGAAGGCGCAACCGGCGGATCCTGCCTTTCGTCACGGTGCATGACACCTTGCATCTGCAGAAGCGAAGCATCAGCGGCCAGAACTGGCCGCGGCGAATGTATGCACGCACGATGCTGAACCTCGACGCGCGGATGTGCCGCACGATCTTCACTCCGTCGCACGCGACCGCGGCATCGTTGGTCAAGGCGGCACCCTCGGCATGCGTGACCGTGACGCCGATTCCGGTCAACGACGCGTGGTTGGCGCCCGCCGACCCGAATCTGTCACCGGTGCGCGGCGGCTACATTCTGTACGTCGGCAACACCAAGCACCACAAGAACGTGCCACTGCTGGTGAACGCTTTTGCGCGCGTCGCGGGCGCGGTGCCACAGGACCTGGTTGTCGCCGGCGGCGGTCAGTCCGTTCGAACACTCGACGACCGGGTTGCCGCACTGGCGGCGCGGCACGGCGACCGCGTGACCGTTCTCGGCAGGATCGATTTCGACGCACTGCGTTCGCTGATCGCGGGCGCCGACCTCTTGGTGATGCCGTCGCTGTTTGAAGGTGCCGGACTGCCCCCACTGGAGGCGATGGCTTCAGGCACCGCTGTGCTGTGCTCGGCCATCCCGGTACTACGCGAAACCTGCGGGGACGGCGCCGATTACTTCGACCCGTACGACGAGCAGGCATTGGCCGCGCTGCTCCAGAAGTACTGCTGCGACGACGACGCACGGGCGGGTCTGGCGGCACGGGGGTGGGCTTGGGTCACGCAGCGACAGTCGCAGATCTCGGTCAGCGCCGCCGCGGAAAAGGTGTGCGCGGAGCTCGATGGTAGCGGGCCATGAGTTGCTATCCGCCCGTAAGTGTCGATCCGGCCATACCCAACCGGGTATCCGGCTGCCGGCAGTTTTCAGCGCGGTTCCCCTTTCTGGTTTGCGGTGCATCCCAATGCTGATGGCCATAACCTCGTCTTGAGCGCCACGACTTGACCGTCGGGCGCCGTCATACGGGGGGCAGAATGGCGCAGACCGTCGGGCCGATGAACTCCTCGGCATTCGAGCCCGACGTCGTGATCGTGGGCGCAGGTCCCGCAGGACTCGCGGCCGCCGACACAGTCGTCAGACAGGGCGGTTCGGTCGCGATCGTGGAACGATCTCACGCCATAGGCGGGCTCGCCCGTTCCGCCGACATCGCCGGTTATGTGGTCGATCCGGGCGGGCATCGCCTGCTCGCGGCCACGCGTAGCCAAAGAGAGGCGTGGTTGGCGCTTGCCGGCCGGATCGGTTCGATTCGGCTCAACTCCGTGACTCGAAGAACCGGGATATTGCGACGCGGTTATATCTTCACCTATCCGGTCGACTGGGCACAGATTCGCCAGTCCGCCCCCTGGCCACTGCGGGCGATGGCGGCTGCGTCGGCCGTGAAGAGCCGATTCTTTCCGATCAAGCCGGAAGACACCCTGGCGGACTGGGTGCACAACCGGTATGGCACCTACCTAGCGCAGCGTTTCATGGACCCTCATGCACGCAAGGTCTTCGGCGTGG
>JBAPQQ010000206.1:0-5547 GCA_049280695.1 Mycobacterium sp. | reverse complement strand
GTTGCGCGATTCGATCCTCGACGGCATGCGCGATCTGCTGCTGACCCGCGACTGGTCGGCGATCACGCTCTCCGACGTCGCGCGCGCGGCGGGCATCAGCCGCCAAACGATCTACAACGAGTTCGGCTCGCGGCAGGGGTTGGCGCAGGGGTACGCGCTGCGGCTGGCCGACCGCCTCGTCGACGTCATCGACGAGCAGATCACGCGCAACGAGGGCGACATCTATTCGGCGTTCGTACAGGGCTTTCGGACTTTCTTCGCCGAGTCCGCCGCCGACCCCTTGGTGATCTCACTGCTCAACGGCGCGGCCAAGCCGGACCTGCTGCAGCTGATCACCACCGACAGCGGGCCGATCATCAACCACTGCTCGCGGCGGCTGACTGCGTCGTTCGCGCAGAGCTGGGTGAAGGCGTCCCACGAGGACGCCGGCGTGCTGGCGCGCGCGATCGTGCGGCTGGCGCTGAGCTACGTGTCGATGCCGCCGGAGGCCGATTACGACGTGGCCGACGACCTAGCCAGGCTGATGACGCCGTTTGCCGAACGATACGGTGTTACCGAGACGAGTTAGCGGCCTGGCGACGCGTGATCGCCGCATACGCACGAGAAGGAAGAAATGACGAAAGCTGATGTCGCCGCCCCTGCGGCTCCGGCGACCGATAACCGGCTGATTGCCGACGCCCGGAACGGCATCGACTACAAGGTCGCCGACCTGGCGCTGGCCGAGTTCGGCCGCAAGGAGATCCGGCTGGCCGAGCACGAGATGCCGGGGCTGATGGCGCTGCGTCGCGAGTACGCCGAGGTGCTGCCGCTCAAGGGTGCCCGGATCTCCGGCTCGCTGCACATGACGGTGCAGACCGCGGTGCTGATCGAGACGCTGGTGGCGCTCGGGGCGCAGGTGCGGTGGGCGTCCTGCAACATCTTCTCCACCCAGGATCACGCGGCGGCCGCCGTGGTGGTGGGCCCTAACGGCACTGCGGAGGAGCCGCTGGGCGTGCCGGTGTTCGCGTGGAAGGGCGAGTCGCTCGAGGAGTACTGGTGGGCCACCGAGCAGATGTTGACGTGGCCGGGGGAGCCGGTGAACATGATCCTCGACGACGGCGGCGACGCCACCATGCTGGTGCTGCGCGGCGCCGAGTTCGAGAAGCAGGGCGTGGTCCCGCCCGCCGAAGACGACGACCCCACCGAGTGGAAGGTCTTCCTCGCGCGGCTGCGGGAGCGCTTCGAATCCGACAAGACCAAGTGGACGAAGATCGCCGAGTCGGTCAAGGGCGTCACGGAGGAGACGACGACGGGCGTGCTGCGGCTGTACCAGTTCGCGGCGGCCGGGGAGTTGACGTTCCCGGCCATCAACGTCAACGACTCGGTGACCAAGAGCAAGTTCGACAACAAGTACGGCACCCGGCACTCGCTGATCGACGGCATCAACCGCGGCACCGACGTGCTGATCGGCGGCAAGAATGTGCTGATCTGCGGCTTCGGTGACGTGGGTAAGGGCTGCGCGGAGTCGCTGAAGGGCCAGGGGGCGCGCGTCACCGTCACCGAGATCGACCCGATCAACGCGCTGCAGGCGCTGATGGAGGGCTTCGACGTAGAGACCGTCGAGGAGGCGATCGGCGACGCCGACATCGTGATCACCGCGACCGGAAACAAGGACATCATCACGCTCGAGCACATGCGGGCGATGAAGGACAAGGCGATCCTGGGCAATATCGGCCACTTCGACAACGAGATCGACATGGCCGCGCTGGAACGGGATCCGAAGATCCGCCGCATCAACATCAAGCCCCAGGTGGACGAGTTCGTCTTCCCCGACGGCAAGTCGATCATCGTGCTGTCCGAGGGCCGGCTGCTGAACCTGGGCAACGCCACCGGGCACCCGTCGTTCGTGATGAGCAACAGCTTCTCCAACCAGGTGATCGCGCAGATCGAGCTGTGGACGAAGAACGACGAGTACGACAACGAGGTGTACCGGCTGCCCAAGAAGCTCGACGAGAAGGTGGCGCGCATTCACGTGCAGGCTCTCGGCGGCGAGCTGACCAAGCTGACCAAGGAGCAGGCCGAGTACATCGGGGTCGACGTCGAGGGTCCGTTCAAGGCCGAGCACTACCGCTACTGAGCCCTCGCGCACGCCGAGTTCAGACGAATGGCCCCGCCGATGGTTGGCGACAACCGTCACCGGTCTGCCGCCCGATCACCGCTTGGTCGCTATGTAGAGATGGACACTGCCGAAGCCGCCGACTGGCTGTCGACAAACCTGGAAGTCGAAGCTTTCGAACAACGCGGGCATGTCGCGGATCAAATCGCCCGACCGCTTCCACATGTCGGCAAGGGCGCTCCCCAGTCGGTTGCCGTCGGGAGGGTAGCCGACGTCGACCATCACGATCCGCCCCTGTGGGCGCAGCACGCGCCGGAGTTCGGACATTGCCAGCCGACCGTCGGGATAGCCGCTGAAGGACATGGTGTTCACGACTGTGTCGAAGCGGCCGTCAGGGTAAGGCAGCGCCTCGACGTTTGCCTGTCGCAGTTCCGCGCTCAGCCCGGCCTGCTCGAGATTTCGCCGCGCGATCGCGACCATGCGTTCGTTGAGGTCCACGCCCTGAGTCTGGAATTCGCCGGCGTATTGCATGAGCAACCAGCCGGTGCCGAAGGAAACCTCGAGTACCCGTGGGCCGCGGATATGTGGCAACGCAGCGCTTAGCCAATGTCTCCAGACCGGCAGTAGCTTGACCGCCAGGTCGTAGGGACCAGCCAGGCGGGAATAGAGCCGGTCGAACCTTGCCGTGAACGCCTGCGCGTCGCCGGGGTCTGAGGAGTACCGATTGTCGGGTCGTTTGCGCGCCGTCATTGCGGCTGATCCGGCTCGGCGTGCGCGACGTCCAAAGCTGCCAAAGGCATTCCCCATACTGGACGGGCCTGTGCCCCGACCGGCAACCGGTCTCAGCTTCGCGACGGACCCGGTGTTGAGGCGGAATCGTTTGAAGGCCGGCGAGAGACTCCCAGCACCGCCGGGATCTCGGCGTAGCTCCCAAAGGTGACGCTTCCGTCACGGTAGCGCGAGCCTCCGACGTTCTGTGCCGAACGAATGGTGCTATGCGGTCGCGGCGTTCGAACGAGTCGGGCGGGAAGGGCTGGAAGTGACCGACGTAGCACACCCCCTCCGACGAGTCCGCCACGGGGACAGGGGTCGGTCCTGGTGGATCTTCCTGCTTGACGGTGACATCCACCGACCTGCCCTGAAGCGGCTGACGAAATCGATGCGAACGGCGGGCCGGGGCACGGGGGGCCGACTGGCGGGTCGGGTGGCGTCGTGGCCGGCGCATCGCCTGTCGGACGAAGACCGCCGGTCGGCCATGGACGCCCTGATGGTGGTGCCGTCGGGCGCGGCAACGTGGCGATTCGCAATCCTCATGTTCTTGTCGAGCCTGGTTGCGGCGATCGGGCTGCTGCAGAATTCCGCGGCGGTGGTGATCGGCGCGATGATGATCGCGCCCCTGATGGCACCGATCATGGGGATTGCTGCCTGCCTGATCATGGGATGGGGAAGGCGGCTGCTGCTCGGGTTGGTGCTGGTCTCGATGTCTGTGGCCGGTGCCGTCGCGGTGGGATGGGTATTCGCGACGTTGCTGGCCGCCACCGGCACCGAGTTGCCCGCCCAAGTCGTCGAACGATCCAGCCCCGATATCCGGGACCTGTTGGTTGCGCTCGGGGCCGGCGCTGCCGGAGCATACGCCACCGTCCACAAGAAGATCTCCGGAGCGCTGCCCGGCGTCGCGGTCGCTGTCGCGGTCGTCCCGCCATTGGCGGCGGCGGGTGTGCTGCTGGGATACGGGCAACCGCAGTTGGCACGTGGCGCAGTCCTGTTGTTTCTGACGAACCTGGTCGGCATTGTGTTGATGGCGGCCGTCGTGTTCCTGCTGACCGGGTTGGTCCCCAGACACCGGTTTCGTACGCATCGCCGCTGGATCGTCAGCTCTGTGGCGATAGCCGGCTTGTGTGCGCTCGCGGTGACATCGATCCTTACACCGCGGTTTGTCGCCATCAGCGGCCGCGCCCACGATCTCAAGGTCGCCACGCAGACAATCACGCATCTGCTCAACCCGGGCAGCAGACTCAGCCATATCACCACCTCCGGCAGCACGGTCCGAGCCGATATCACCGGCCCGACGGCGCCCCCGCCGGTACAGGACGTGGCTGCTGCTCTCGGTCGCGCGCTGGGCCACCCGGTCACCGTGCAGTTGGGGTGGATTCCGGTGCGGGATCCCGAGCACAGCCGGCCGGACTCGCCACAGCTGCCGCTGAAAGAGCTGAGCCCGGTAGTCGAGAAGTGGCTGCTGGCGCAATCGTTGACGCTGCAGGGGCTGAGCTATCAGTCCGGGACGCTGGTGGTCTCCACTGCCGGGCCCCATCCACCCAAGAGTTCCGACGACCTCACGGCGCTGATCACCGCACAGTTCGAGTACCACGTACCGGTCAGCCTGGCCTGGACCCACACCCCCGGGGCCGCCGGGTCCAATAACACCCAGACCGCACTGGGCACCGTACGCACCACCGCCGCCGCATGGGCGTCGACCAGACCCGACACCGCGGTCTTGAGTGTCACCGGGTCCGCCGAAGCGATCACGCTCACCTTGATCGGGAACACGACACCAGAGATAAGCACCCTGCAAACCGACCTGCGCACCGCCCTGCCGCAGGCCACGATCACCATTCAATGGGTATCCGGCAGTCTGTTGGTCAGCGACACGCCCACGCCGACACTCATGCCCCGCCCGACGACAGACTCGGCGACCACACCCGCTGCGATGACCACGGCTGGTCGTTGAGGTTGTGCTACTGCCGCCACGGGTCCTCGTCTCGGTTCGCTGCCGCAGTTTCGGAGAGGTGACGTAAGTTCTCCGCTGTGCCTGGCCTGCTGATCGCTATCGAAGGTGTCGACGGTGCCGGCAAGCGGACCCTGTGCGACGGCCTGCGCGCCGAGTTCGAGCGCAACCACAAGTCGGTGGCCAGCCTGGCGTTTCCCCGCTACCACCGGTCGGTCACGGCCGACCTCGCCGCCGAGGCGCTGCACGGCCACCACGGCGACCTCGCCTCGTCGGTGTACGCGATGGCGGTGCTGTTCGCCCTCGACCGCGCGGGCGCCAGAGACGAGATCGGCCACCTGCGAGCCGCCTACGACGTCGTCATCCTCGACCGATACGTCGCCTCCAACGCCGCCTACAGTGCCGCGCGGCTGCGACAGCAAGCCGACGGCGAGGTCGTCGCCTGGATACGGACGCTCGAATACGAGCGATTGAACATGCCCGCCCCCGACTGGCAGCTGCTGTTGAACGTGCCGGCTGAACTGGCCGCCGAACGCGCCCGTCATCGCGAAACGAACGACGCCGAACGCCGAAGAGACTCCTACGAACGCGACGACGAACTGCAGCGACGCACCGGCGAGGTGTACGCCGGACTGGCAAACACGAGTTTCGGCGGCCCATGGCACATCGCCGGTCCGGACGTCGAAGCAGCGGCGATCGCCCGCGCTCTCTCCCCGTGAGCAGACGC
>JBAPQQ010000205.1:0-1637 GCA_049280695.1 Mycobacterium sp. | reverse complement strand
GCCCAGTACGTCGTGGGCGGGTTGGGGTCGGGGGTGGCCCAGAGCGTCTGGCAGCTGATCGGGGCCCGGCTGGTGCTCGGCCTGGCCGTGGGCGCGGCCTCTTTCGTCGCGCCGATGTACATCTCGGAGATGGCGCCGCGGCGCATCCGCGGTGGCACGGTCACGTTCAACCTGGCGTGCCTCCAGCTCTCCGGACTGCGGAACCAATAGGTTCCATTCCGGAGGAGGGGGGTCGATGCCGAAGAGGTATCAGAGTTTCTCGCCTGAGTTTCGCGAGGAAGCCGCCAGGATGGTTGTTGATGGTGGTCGGGTGGTCGCACAGCTGGCCCGGGAGCTCGGGGTCGCGGAGACCACCTTGGGTAATTGGGTGCGGGTCTATCGGGAGAAGCATGCCGGCGACGAGCCGGCGTTGGAGGTCTCGGAGCGGGCCCGGTTGCGCGAGCTCGAGCGGTGCAACCGCGAGTTGGAGATGGAGAACGCGTTCTTGAAAATAGCAGCAGCGTACTTCGCCCGGGAGCAGCGGTGAGCGAGCGGTACGCGTTCATCGACGCGGAGTACGAGCACAACTGTGGCCACCAGGTCACGGCTGCCCCCACGATCCGGCAAATGTGCGGCTGGTTGTCGGTGTCGGCTTCCGGCTACTTCGAATGGCGCGGCCGGCCGCTGTCGGACACGGCGACCCGGCGGGAACTGCTCAAGATCAAGGTCGGGGTGCTGTTCGACGCCTTCGACCAGACCTACGGCTACCGGCGTATCCACGCCGAGCTGGTCCGCGGCGGCGAGCAGGCCGGCCCCGAGCTGGTCCGCCGGCTGATGCGTGAGCTGGGCCTTCACCCGTGCCAGCGGCGGGCGTACAAGACCACCACGCGGCGCGGTCAGGATGACACCGGTGGGGCCGGCGACCTGCTGGCCCGCGACTTCACCGCCGAGCAGCCGGGCACCAAGCTGGTCGGCGACATCACCTACATCGGCACCTGGCAGGGCTGGCTGTACATGGCCACCGTCATTAATTGTTTCAACCGCGAGGTCATCGGCTACGCGATGGCCGACCACATGCGCACCGACCTGGTCGCCGACGCGTTGGGTAAGGCCGCCCGCAATCACACCCTGGCCGAGGACTGCATCTTCCATTCCGACCACGGCAGCCCAGTACACGTCGGCCCACTTCGCGGCGACGCTCGCCGGCCTGGGAATGCGGCAATCGCTGGGCCGGACCGGGATCTGCTTCGATAATGCGCTGGCCGAATCGTTCAACGGCGTGCTCAAGACCGAACGGGTGTACCGTACCGTCTACCCAACCCGCAAGAAAGCGAAGGAGGACATTGCCAACTACATCGAGGCCTTCTACAATCGGCGCAGAATCCACTCAGGCCTGGGCTACCGGACCCCGCACGAGGTCCGCGCCGAATACCTGAACCGGCAGCAAGCAGCATGATCAACCGCAGAATCCGTAGTCCGGGAAACGCTGGGCACCCCAACCAGGTGATGCTGACCAGCGGCATCCTGGTCGCCTACATCGCCAACTGGGCGCTGAAGGGCCTGCCGGACACCTGGCGGTGGATGCTCGGCGTGGCCGCCGGACCGGGCCTGGTGCTCGCGGTCGGCATGCTGTTCGTGCCGCCGAGCCCGCGGTGGCT
>JBAPQQ010000204.1:0-8087 GCA_049280695.1 Mycobacterium sp. | reverse complement strand
CTCCAGGCCCTCACCCAGGTCGGGGACCAGGAACGGATGGGCGCTCATGGTGTTTGGAGAACCTTCTCGACGCAGTCCAGCAGCCGGTCCGGGCCAGGCAGCCAGAGCTTCTCCAGGCGCGCAGGCGGATAGGGGGTGTCGAAGCCGGTTGCCCGCAGCACCGGCGCCTCCAGGTCGTAGAACAACTCCTCTTGGATGCGGGCGGCGAGTTCGGCGCCGACACCGAGCGTGCGGGCCCCCTCGTGCATCACCACTGCGCGGCCCGTCTTGCGGACCGACGCGGCGACGGTGTCGAAGTCCAGAGGATTGAGCGAGCGCAGATCTATGACCTCGAGTTGCCAATCGTGCTGGGCGGCAGCGAGGTCGGCTGTGCTCAACGCCGTCTGTACCAGACCGCCATAGGTCAGCACCGTGACGTGCTCGCCGATACGGCGCACCACCGCGCGGCCGATGGGGGGTGCCGGTGTGGTGGTGTCGATGTCGCCGCGAGCCCAGTAGCGTCGTTTCGGCTCGAGGTAGATCACCGGGTCGCAACTGGAGATTGCATGCCGCAGCAGCCAATACGCGTCGGCCGGGGTGGATGGGACGACGACCTTCAGGCCCGCAGTGTGCACCCAGTAGCTCTCGGTGGACTCCGAATGGTGTTCGACGGCACCGATCCCGCCGAAGGACGGCACCCGCACGGTGACCGGCATGTCGATCTCGCCGTGGGTTCGCATGCGGTACTTGGCGAGGTGACTGACGAGCTGGTCGAACGCCGGATAGCTGAACCCGTCGAACTGGATCTCCGGCACCGGAACCAACCCGCGCAGCGCCAGCCCGACCGCGATGCCGATCAGCGCCGACTCCGCCAGCGGAGTGTCGAAACACCTTGGTTCGCCGAAGGTTTCGGCCAGCCCCTCGGTCACCCGGAACACGCCGCCGAGCCGCGCGACGTCCTCGCCGAACACCAGCACCCGCTCGTCGGCGGCCATCGCGTCGTGCAACGCGCGGTTGATGGCGGCGACCATGGTCACGCCGGTCACCGCCGATGAGCGCTTGCGCGAAGAGACACGGAGTGACGGCACCGCGGTCAGCATCGGGCCGATCGGTTCCGGAGTTGCCGCGGGCCGATCCATCATCTGCGTCATGTCAGCCCTCCTTCGCCAACTCGATCAGCAGTTCCTGTCGCTGCCTGGCGAGTTCGGGAGTGATGTCGCGGTAGGTGGTGTCGAAGACGTCGCCGACGTCCAGGTCGGGCGCCTCGACGACGGCACCGCGGAGTTCGGCCCGCATACGTGCCGATCGCGCCTGCACACGCCGGTCGAGCCGTTCGCTCCACACTCCGACGTGGCGAAGGTAGTTGCGGTACCTGGAAATCGGGTCGAGGGCCGCCCACTGGTCCAACTCCGCCTGCGGTCGGTACCGCGTCGGGTCGTCCGATGTGGTGTGCGGGCCCATGCGATAGGTGACGGCTTCGATCAGCGTGGGTCCGCTGCCCGCGCGGGCCCGTTGCGCCGCCTCGGCCGTCACAGCGTAGCAGGCGAGTGCGTCGTTGCCGTCGACGCGAATTCCCGCAATTCCGTAGCCGATAGCGCGGTGGGCGATGGACGGGCCGGCCGTCTGCCGACTCGCCGGCACCGAAATCGCCCACTGGTTGTTCTGCACGAAGAAGATGCACGGGGCGGCGAACAACGAAGCGACGTTGAGGGCTTCGTGCACATCGCCGGTGCTGGTCGCGCCGTCGCCCAGATACGCCACCGTCACCGAGTCCTCAGCCAGACGCTGCGCGGCCATCGCAGCGCCGACGGCATGCAACCCGTGCGTGCCGATCGGGATCGCGATCGGGGCGCAGTGCTTGTGGGTGAATTCGATTCCACCGTGCCAGGTGCCGCGCCAGGCCGCGCCGATCTTGCCGGGCGCGATGCCGCGCAGCAGGAACACGCCGAGTTCGCGGTATTGCGGAAACAGCCAGTCCGTCTTGCGAAGACACGCCGCAGACCCGATCTGCGCAGCTTCCTGTCCGCGGCACGAGGCGAACAGCGCCAACTCCCCCTGCCGTTGCAAGTTCACGAACTCGGCGTCCAGATCGCGGGTGAGGACCATCATCTCGTACAGCCAGGCCAGGGTTTCCTCGGGCAGCGCCCGGCTGTACCTGCCGTCCGATGTCGGCAGGCCGTCCGGTCCGATCAGCCTGACCGGTTCCAGATCGACAGTTGTCGGCACGCCGCCTCCTCACGCTCAACCTGAGTCGGCGTCACTGCCCGGCGGGTTTCAGCACACCCGCCACGCCCCACGTGGGGCCCGACGGCACGTCCGCCGAAACCCGCCGTAGCACTGGCGCTATCGCCATTATGCGCTCGGAATCGACCACCCCGCCGGATCAACCTGCGCGGGCGTCGCGTGTCGTGACCTGCAGGCGCCCACGGCCTGCGCCGTTACCAGACAGCAATCTTTTCGTTACAGGCCTACTTCACGCGCGATCAGCATGAGCTGCACTTCTGTGGTGCCCTCGCCGATTTCGAGGATCTTGCTGTCGCGGTAGTGGCGGGCCACAGCGAACTCGTTCATGAAGCCGTAGCCACCGAAGACCTGCGTCGCGTCGCGGGCATTGTCCATCGCCGCCTCGCTGGCGACCATCTTGGCAATGGCGGCCTGCTTCTTGAACGGCTTGCCCGCCAGCAGAAGCGCGGCCGCGTCGTAGTAGGCGGTCCGTGCGGTGTGCGCGCGGGCCTCCATCCGCGCGATCTTGAACGCGATCGCCTGGTTGGCACCGATCGCGTGGCCGAACGCCTCTCTTTGCTTGGCGTACTTGACGGACTCGTCGACGCAGCCCTGTGCGGCGCCGACGGACAACGCCGCGATGGCGATTCGGCCCTCGTCGAGAATGCGCAGGAAGTTCGCATAGCCGCGGCCACGCTCCCCCAGCAGGTTCTCCGCCGGCACGCGCACGTCGTCGAAACTCAGCGGGTGGGTGTCCGAGGCGTTCCAGCCGACCTTGTCGTACGCGGGCTCGGCCGCGAAGCCGGGCGTCGGCACCGGCACGAGGATCGACGAAATCTCTTTGCGGCCATCGGTGTTGCCGGTGACCGCGGTGACGGTGATGAGCTTGGTGATGTCGGTGCCGGAGTTCGTGATGAACTGCTTGCTGCCGTTGATCACCCAGTGCCCGTCGTCCAGGCGTGCGGTGGTCTTCGTTGCGCCCGCGTCGGTTCCGCCGCCGGGTTCGGTCAATCCGAACGCGGCGAGTGCGCGCCCGCTGGTCAGCTGGGGCAGCCATTCCTGCTTCTGCGCCTCGTTGCCGAAGCGGTACACCGGCATCGCGCCCAGTGACACACCGGCTTCCAGCGTGATCGCCACGCTCTGGTCGACCTTGCCGAGCTCCTCGAGGGCCAGGCAGAGCGCGAAGTAGTCGCCGCCCATTCCGCCGTGCTCTTCGGGGAAAGGCAGGCCGAACAGGCCCATGTCGGCCATGCCGGAGACCACCTCGTAGGGGAACGAGTGCTCGGCGTCGTGGCGGGCCGCGACGGGCGCGACGACGCTTTGCGCGAAGTCGCGCACCGCCTTTGCGAGTTGCTCGTAGTGGTCCGGCAGCGTCCCGGTGGACAAGTAGTCGGTCATGCGGATTCTTCTTTCTGCGTTATCCGGGCCAGCAACTGGCCTACCTTGACTTGGTCGCCGACGTCGACGAGGAGTTCGGCGGCGCCGCCGATCGGCGCGGTGAGGGCGTGTTCCATCTTCATCGCCTCGACGGTGACGACCACCGTGCCGGCGGTGACGTCCGACCCGTTCTCGACGCCGACCGCGACCACGGTGCCCGGCATCGGGCTGGTGAGTTCGGCGTCGCCGCTGTGCTCGTCGTCGGAACGCACGGCGGCCTCCTGCACTTCGGAGACCTCGACAGTGCCCGCGGGGCCGGCAAGCCAGATACGGCCGTCGTCAGCCGCAACGGTGTACTCGGCGCGCAAGCCGTCCGGGGTGACGCTGAGCCTCGATCCATCCAGACTCGCCGCCAGAGAATGGGTTTGGCCGTCCTCGATGCGGACGGTGGCCTGCGCCGGATACCCGGTGATGTGGACGTGGTCGGTGCGTGCGCCTTGTTGCTCCTCGCGTCCGCAGCCACCCGTGTGCAGGCGGATGCTCGCCGGGGCGGGGACCCCGACGCGCCATCCGGTGGGCTGCGTCCAGAGATCGTCCGTCGCGTCAGCCCATGCGGTGAGCCAACGATAGGTGCCGGCGGCGATGAGTTGCCCGTCGGTCGGTGGTGCGGCGGTGAAGTCGCCGACTCTGCGGTCGAGCAGACCGGTGTCAAGCCGCCCGGCGACCACGTCGGGGTCGGCGAGCAGGAAGCGCAGGAACTCGACGTTGGTGACGACGCCCAGCACCGCAGTACCGGCCAAGGCACGATCGAGAAGGCGCAGCGCCGAGTCGCGGTCAGGTCCGTGTGCGATCACCTTCGCCAGCATCGGGTCGTACTCGCTGCCGATCTCCATGCCGCCGGCGAGCCCGGAATCGACCCGAACACCGGGCATGTCGGGTTCGACGGCGTCGAGCACCGCGCCACCGGTGGGCAGGAATCCGCGTGCCGGATCCTCGGCGTAGACCCGCGCCTCGATCGCATGACCGTGCAGCGCGATCTCGTCCTGCGTAACAGGGAGCTTCTCACCGGCGGCGATCCGAACCTGCCACTCCACAAGGTCGGTGCCCGTCACCATCTCGGTCACCGGGTGCTCGACCTGCAGGCGGGTGTTCATCTCCAGGAAGAAGAACTCGTCGGGCCTGTCTGCCGAAACGATGAACTCGACTGTGCCGGCACCGGTGTAGTCGACACTGCGGGCGGTGTCGCACGCCGCCGCACCGATGCGGGCGCGGGTGGTGTCGTCGAGCAGCGGGGACGGCGCCTCCTCGATCACCTTCTGGTGGCGTCGCTGCAGGCTGCACTCGCGTTCGCCGAAGTGGACGACGTTGCCGTAGCGGTCTGCCAGTACCTGCACCTCGATGTGCCTGGGATGCAACACGTATCGCTCGAGAAACAGCGTGTCGTCACCGAACGCGGCGGCTGACTCCCGGCGCGCGGAGGTCAGTGCCCCCGGCAGTTCCGCGGGGTCGTGCACCACCCGCATGCCCTTGCCGCCGCCACCGGCCGACGGCTTCACGAGCACTGGGTAGCCGATTTCGCCCGCCGCGGAGACCAGTTCGTCGTCGGTCAGGCCCCGCCGGGCGATGCCGGGCACCACGGGCACCCCAAACTCGGCGACGGCGGCCTTCGCGGCGATCTTGTCGCCCATCGTCTTGATCGCCGCGGTCGGCGGTCCGATGAACGTGACACCCGCGGCGTCGAGTGCTGCAGCGAATTCCGGGTTCTCCGAAAGGAAACCGTATCCCGGGTGGACCGCCTGGGTGCCGGTGCGCAACGCCGCGCCGACGACGGCATCGATGTTCAGGTAGCTGTCGCGGGCCGGTGCCGGCCCGATCCGCACGGCCACGTCGGCTTCGGCGGCATGACGGGCACCGGCGTCGGCGTCACTGTAGACGGCGACCGAGCGGATACCCATTGAGCGGAGCGTCCGAATCACCCGGACCGCGATCTCACCGCGGTTGGCCACGAGGACCGTGTGAAGAGTCATGCCGTCACATCCGGAAAACGCCGTAGGAGACCGACTCGACCGGTGCCTGGCCTACCACCGATAGAGCAAGGCCGAGAACGGTTCTCGTGTCGGCTGGGTCGATGACTCCGTCGTCCCACAGCCGGGCTGTCGAGTAGTACGGGTTGCCCTGCTCCTCGTACTGCCGGCGGATCGGCGCCTTGAACGCCTCCTGTTCGTCGTCGGACCAGGGCGTACCGGCTGCCTCGAGCGCGTCGGCGCGGACGGTGGCGAGCACCGAGGCGGCCTGCTCCCCTCCCATCACCGAGATCCGCGCGTTGGGCCACATCCACAGGAAGCGCGGCGAATATGCCCGTCCGCACATCGAATAGTTGCCCGCCCCGTAGGAACCGCCGATCACCACCGTAAGCTTGGGCACTCGCGCGCACGCCACCGCGGTCACCATCTTCGCACCGTGCTTGGCGATGCCACCGGCCTCGTAGTCGCGGCCCACCATGAAGCCCGAGATGTTCTGCAGGAACAGCAGCGGCACCATGCGTTTGTCGCACAGTTCGATGAAATGGGCTCCCTTCACCGCCGATTCGCCGAACAGCACACCGTTGTTGGCGATCACCCCCACTGGGTGACCGTGGATACGGGCGAAGCCGGTGACCAACGTCGAGCCGTAATCGGCCTTGAACTCAGCGAATTCGCCGCCGTCGACGATGCGCGTGACCACGTCGTGCACGTCGTAGGGCACGCGTGAGTCGATCGGCACCGCGTCGTAGAGCTCGGCCTGATCAGCGACCGCGTCGACGGCCGGCGCGACATCCCAGAGGTAGGGCTGTCGCGGGCCCAGCGTCGACACGATCCGCCTTACTATCCGCAACGCATCGCGGTCGTCGTGCGCCAGATGATCGGTGACGCCGGACGTCTTGGAATGCAGCTCGCCACCGCCGAGTTCCTCCGCGGTGACCACTTCTCCGGTCGCCGCCTTCACCAGCGGCGGGCCGCCGAGGAAGATCGTGCCCTGGTCGCGGACGATCACCGCCTCGTCGCTCATCGCGGGCACGTAGGCGCCGCCCGCCGTGCACGAACCCAGCACCGCGGCGATCTGCGGAATGCCTTCGGCGCTCATCGTCGCCTGGTTGTAGAAGATGCGGCCGAAGTGCTCACGGTCCGGGAACACCTCGTCCTGCATGGGCAGGAAGGCGCCGCCGGAGTCGACGAGATAGATGCATGGCAGTTTGTTCTGCCGCGCGACCTCTTGTGCGCGCAGATGCTTTCTCACGGTAATCGGATAGTAGGTGCCGCCCTTGACCGTTGCGTCGTTGGCGACGATGACGCATTCCCGGCCCGAGACCCGGCCGATTCCGGTGATGATGCCGGCACCGGGAGATTCGTCGTCGTACATGCCGTCGGCGGCGAGCGGCGATAGCTCCAAGAACGGGCTCCCAGAATCAAGCAAGCCGTCGACCCGATCGCGCGGCAACAGCTTCCCGCGGCTGGCGTGACGGTCGCGCGCTTTCTGCGGACCACCGAGGGCGGCAGCAGCGAGCTTTCGGCGCAGCTGCGCGACGAGCGCGAGATGTTCGTCGCGGTATGACGTTCGAGTAGCCACGGGAAGCCCTGAAGTTGAGTTAATGTCGACTAACCGGAGTTATGTTAGTTACGATTAACCGAAATGTCCACCACTGCTGACACCGGGACCCGCCGGAGCAGGCTGAAGTCCGACCGGCGGTCGAAATTGCTTGCCGCTGCGGAACGGCTGATCGCCGAACGGGGGTATCTGGCGGTGCGGCTGGAGGACATCGGAGCCGCCGCCGGAGTGAGCGGGCCGGCGATCTACCGGCATTTCCCCAACAAGGAAGCATTGCTGGTGGAGCTTCTCGTCGGAATCAGCACACGGCTGCTGGCGGGTGCCCGACGCGTGGTATCAGCGGCACAAGACGTGGATGCGGTGCTCGACGAGCTCGTCGACTTTCATCTCGACTTCGCTTTGGGGGAGCCGGATCTCATTCGCATTCAGGACCGCGACTTGGCGTACCTGCCGGATCGGGCCCGGCGTCAGGTGCGTAAGGCGCAGCGCCAGTATGTGGAGATCTGGGTCGACCTGCTTCGCCGGCGCAACGGTATCGAGGAAGCCGACGCGCGGCTGATGGCGCACGCTGCATTCGGGCTTATGAACTCCACGCCGCACAGTCTCAACGTGCAGGGCGCCAGAGACTCTCGCGGGGTACTTCGGGCGATGACGGTGGCCGCCCTCGCGAGCGATCGTCAGCTGCCTAGTTGAGTGCCACCGCAAACGCGATCACGGCTATCACCGAAATCAAAATGCTGATGTAGCCGATGATCAAGCCGGCCAGAGCCAACCCGTCACCCTGTTCGCCTGTCCTTCGAATTTGCGACCTAGCGATGTGGCCGAAAATTATTGCGAGTAGCGGAACGACGAACGCCAGAATGAGTGAAGCGATTGCCAGACCGTTTGTATGCGCGTTGAAGGGTCGGACACCTACTGCTCGG
>JBAPQQ010000203.1:0-1630 GCA_049280695.1 Mycobacterium sp. | reverse complement strand
GGTCACCAGGCATCAGGCGCGGCTCATTGTTGACGTGGACCTCCCCTGCATCACCAAGCCTCGTGCGGAGGGCCCTTGCAAGCGGCTGCATCAGCTCCTGCTCAAATTCGTCTGCTTGATCCTTTCTCATTCCCGCTCCTTCCTCGTCAGCCGGTTGCACAGCATCTAGATCGTGTCACGTCCACCCCGGTCCCTCGGTTATCAGACGAAGGCGCCGCCCGTAGGAACGCGCCAGCTACCCCCTCAGCGGCGGCCCGTACATCGTGGCACCGCATATGTCCAAGTGGTGTGGCCGCTGAATCGCCCTGGATCTGATGGAGGCTCGAACTATTGGATTCCGACCAGGGCTTGGTCGGTCCGTTCCATAGCGTAGAAGGTGGCTTCGAACTCTGTGGGTGGTAGGTCGTCGAGGTAGCCGTGCAGACGCGCGGTGTTGTGCCAGTGCACCCAGCTCAGGGTGGCCAGTTCCACATCCTCGACAGTTTTCCAGGGGCCGGTGCGGGCCGGTCCGTAGATCAACTCAGCCTTGTAGTAGCCGTTCACCGTCTCGGCCAGGGCGTTATAGAAGCTGTCCCCGACGGTTCCGATGGAGGGCATTGCCCCGATCTCGGCCAAGCGTTCGCCATAGCGGATGGAGGTGAATTGCGATCCGGCGTCGGAGTGAAAGCGCAAGCCCGGCAACGTGATTCCACGTGACCAGCGGGCCATCTCGATCGCGTCGAGGACCATCGAGGTCCGCATATTCGAGGCGACCCGCCAGCCGACGATCATCCGGCTGAACGCGTCGGTGATGAAGCAGACGTAGGCCACACCGGCCCAGGTCGGCACGTAGGTCAGGTCGGTAACCCACAACTGGTTAGGGGCCGTCGCGGTGAAGTCGCGCTTGACCAGATCCGGATGGCGCCCGGCGCCGGGGTCGGGCTTGGTGGTGCGGACCCGTTTGCCGCGACGTACCCCTTCGATACCGGCGGCCCGCATCAGCCGGGCGACCTGATCGCGGCCCACCTCGTGACCGGCCCGGCGTGCGGTTTTCCACAGCTTGTGCGCCCCGTAGACGCAGTAGTTGTCCTTCCACAGCCCGACCAGGACCGGCCCCAGGACGGCGTCACGGCAGGCCCGCCGCGATGGGCCGCGGGACTTGGCCGCGTAATAGGTGCTCGGAGCCACCGACACCCCTGCTGATCGCAGGACGGTGCAGATGGGCTCGACCCCGAACTCCTCGCGGTTGGCGTCGATGAAGTCGACTATTTCTTGTGTTGGCGGTCGAGCTCCGCCCCGAAGAAACTCGCTGCCCGTTTCAGGATCTCGTTGGCGCGCTTGAGTTCCCGGTTCTCCTGCTCAAGCTCCCGAACACGGCGGGCCTCGACGGTGGACAGCCCCGGGGCGTAGCCGTCGTCGACGTCGGCCTGACGCACCCACGAGCGCACCGATTCGACCCCGTAGCCGAGTTGGCCGGCGACCCGCTGGATCGTCCCGTGCTCGGTTCCCAACTCCACGCGCAACGTTCGCACCATCCGCACCGCGGCGGCCTTCTCCTCAGGGCTGTACCTGCGAGTTGTCGGCTTACCCGGCGACTGTTCCTTCGGCATGACTCCATCCTCGTTTCCAAGGTCAGGAGCCTCCATCATTT
>JBAPQQ010000202.1:0-6946 GCA_049280695.1 Mycobacterium sp. | reverse complement strand
GCCCGTCGCCGCCCGCCCGCTTGGCGATGGCGCCGACGAAGTCGCCGGAGACGCCGGTGTAGACCCACGCCGTGCGCACCACCTGGGCGTCGGGCAGCTCGGCATGAACCGCCCGCTCGCCGGCGAGCTTGCTTTTCGCATAGACCGACAGCGGCTCGACCTGGTCGTCGACGTCGTAGGGCCGGGGCGCGCCGTCGAAGTGGCCGCCGAACACGTAGTCGGTGGAGATGTGGATCAACCGGGCGCCGGCCCGGGCGCAGGTGCGCGCCACGTTTCCGGCGCCGAGTGCGTTCACCGCGTTGGCGGCGTCCGGATGCGCCTCGGCCTCGTCCACGGCGGTGTAGGCCGCGCAGTTGACCACCATGTCGCCGGCTTCCACGATGCCCTCGCCCGCGGCGGGGTCGGTGATGTCCCACTGGCGCGAATCGAGCGCCACCACGTCATAGCCCACGCGGGTTGCCTCAGCCGTCAGCCGCCGGCCGACTTGCCCGTTGCCGCCGGTGATAACAATTCGGTCCCCCATGGTTTTCGAGTCTGGCACGCCGGGCTCGGCTACGGCGTTCCGGGCGTTTGCGCCAGTAGCCTGGTCGCAGCTACCGAACTGAATGGGGTCTTTTCGTGCCTGCTGTGCCCATCGCCGGCCCAGCCGCTAGCGCGCGGCATGGTGTGCGCGTGATCTCCACCGTGATGGCGGTCGCGATCGTGTTGGCCACCGGGCTCGCATGGAGCAGGATCCGCTCGTTGGAGGACGGCATCCGGCACATCAGCTCGCCGCTGCTGGGCACGGGCGGCGAGGACGGCGCAATCGACATTCTGCTGGTCGGCATGGACAGCCGCACCGACGCGCACGGCAACCCGCTCAGCGAGGACGAGCTCGCCGAGTTGCACGCCGGCGACGACGTCTCCACCAACACCGACACGATCATTCTGGTGCGCATTCCGAACAACGGGGAGTCCGCGACGGCGATCTCGATCCCCCGCGACTCCTACGTGCAGGCGCCGGGGCTCGGCAAGACGAAGATCAACGGTGTGTACGGGCAGATCAAGGAAGCCAAGCGCATCAAGCTCGTCGAGTCGGGAGTCAGCGACGTGCGTGCCGAAGCTGAGTCCACCGAGGCGGGCCGCGAAGCGCTGATCAAGACCGTCGCCGACCTCACCGGTGTGACCGTCGACCACTACGCGGAGATCGGGTTGCTCGGTTTCGCATTGATCGCCGATGCGATCGGCGGTGTCGACGTGTGCTTGAAAGAGGCTGTGTACGAACCCCTTTCGGGTGCCGACTTCCCACCCGGCTGGCAGCAACTGGACGGGCCGCAGGCGCTGAGCTTCGTGCGCCAGCGCCACGATCTGCCGCGGGGGGACCTGGACCGGGTTGTACGTCAGCAAGTTGTGATGGCATCGCTTGCGCACCAGGTGATTTCGGGCAAGACGTTGTCCAGCCCGGCCGCGCTCAACCGCCTGCAGGATGCCATCCAGCGGTCGGTGGTGCTGTCCGACGGCTGGGACATCATGGATTTCATCAAGGAACTGCAGAAGCTCGCCGCAGGCAACGTCGCGTTCGCGACTATACCGGTGCTCGACGAGTCCGGCTGGAGCGACGACGGGATGCAGAGCGTAGTGCGGGTGGACCCCTCGCAGGTACAGGACTGGATCAAGGGCCTGCTCAACGAACAGGAACAAGGCAACACCGAAGAGCTGGCGTACACACCGGCCAAGACCACGGTCGAGGTGGTCAACGACAGCGACATCAACGGCTTGGCCGCCTCGGTGTCAGAAGTGCTGACCAACAAGGGGTTCTCACCGGGCCCGATCGGCAACCACGAGGGCGGGCATGTCGCCGGCAGCCAGGTCCAGGCGGCGAAGTCCGACGACCTCGGTGCCCAGGCGGTGGCCAAGCAGCTCGGCGGGCTGCCGGTCGTCGTCAACGCCTCGGTGCGGCCGGGAATGGTCCGCGTCGTGGTCACAGCCGACTACACCGGTCCGGGTTCGGGCTTGGAGGGCGGCAATCCGACAGCCGCCACCATCGATCCGGCAGCGGGTACGGCCACCGATTCCGAAGCGCCTCCGCCGTCACCGATCATCACGGCGGGGTCCGACGACCCCGAGTGCGTCAACTGACGCGGTGTCCAATCGTGTCGGGATCAATCTTGCTGCGGCAGTGCTGAATCCGTTGTTGCGCTCCGATGCGTCGAAACCGCGTATCACCTACTACGACGACGCCACCGGCGAGCGGATCGAGCTGTCGACGGCCACGTTCGCGAACTGGGCGGCCAAGACCGGCAATCTGCTGCGCGACGAGATGGGCGCCGTCGCGGGCAGCCGGGTGGCGGTGCTGTTGCCGGCGCACTGGCAGACCGCCGCAGTGGTGTTCGGGGCGTGGTGGATCGGCGCGGAGGTGGTCGTCGGTGGCGGGCAGAGCGCGGACGTGGTGACGTGCACAGCCGAGCGGATCGCGGAGGCCGACGCCGACGAAGTGGTGGTGTTGTCGCTGGACCCGTTCGGCAAGCCGGTCGACGACCTGCCCGTCGGCGTGACCGACTACGCGACGTCGGTGCGGGGGCAAGCCGACCAGATCACCGCCGAGCAGGCGCCGGGACCCGCGCTGGCTGGTCGCTACCCTGATGACGTGCTGGTTGCGAGTACGGATTCAGCAGCAGCACAGGGCATTTCGGGCGGCAGCCGGGTCTTGTCCACCAAGGAGTGGGCCACCGACACGGCGCTCGTCGACGGTTTGCTGGCGGTGTTCGCCGTCGGCGCGTCGCTGGTGCAGGTGGCGCATCCGGAACCGTCGGCGATGGCGAGGCACCGCGCGACCGAGAACGTCACCGTCACGCTCTAATCTGGCGCGAGCGCGGGCGTCGTGCCGAGCGGGCTGGCATTTCACGCACGCTCTGCCTGACCGAATAGGGGGGGTTCTCGCCCACTCCGGCCCCGCGGATGCCACCCTGTCAAGATGCTGGACCGACGGCGCTTCCTGATGCTCTCGGCGGCCGGCGCAGCGGCCGCATGCTCGAGAGCCGGCGACCCCGCGCCGAAGCCTACGACGGAGGTCGCGCTGACGGCCGGTGAGACCGAGCTTGACGTCAGCGGTCTGAGATGGCGGACGTGGGCTTACGACGGACGCCTGCCGGGCAAGGAGATCCGGCTCCGCAAGGGCGAAACGCTGCGCGCCAACGTGACCAACAACCTGCCCGCTGACACCAGCGTGCACTGGCACGGGCTGGCGATCCCGAACCGAATGGACGGGGTGCCGCCGCTGACCCAGCAGGCGATCGCGCCCGGGCAGCGGTTCACCTACGAGTTCGTCGTGCCCGACAGTGGCACCTATTGGTACCACTCACACGTCGGCACGCAACTGGACCGCGCGCTGTACGGACCGTTGATCGTCGAAGACCCCACCGAGAAGGCGGATTACGACGACGAGTTGGTACTCGTGCTCGACGACTGGCTCGATGGCACCGGCACGAACCCGGACAAGGTGTTCGAGCAGCTGCGCAGGACCGGAATGCCCAGCATGGGGCCGACGGGCGGCGACGCGGGCGTGACGCCGACGACTCCGCTCGGCGACGACGGCGGAGACGTGACCTACCCGTACTACCTGATCAACGGGCGCATTAGCGGAGACGCGCAGACCGTGGATTACCGCACAGGACAGCGCATTCGGCTGCGGATTATCAACGCCGGCTCCGACACTGCGTTTCGCGTCGGTGTGCCGGGCACCAAGCTCACCGTCACACACACCGACGGGTATCCCGTGCTACTCCGGGAAGCCGATTCGGTGATCCTCGGTATGGGTGAGCGCGTAGACGCGACGATCACCGTCAACTCGTCGCTGCCCGTCGTCGCGGCCGCCGAGCGCAAGGACGGCTACGCGCAACTGAACATGCGGGTGGACGGAAGGCCGACCTCCGTCGACGTCGACGAGTTCGTCGCCGCGTTGCGGGGGTCGGCCCCACTGGATACCGCCACGCTGACGGCTGCACCCGAAGTACAACTGCCGCAGCGTAATCCGGACCAGACGATCGACCTGCGGCTGGCCGGGCCGGTGACACCGTACACGTGGACCATCAACGGTAAGGTCTACGACCCGCCGAAGGACGGGCTCGCCGTCAAGCCGGGACAACGGGTGCGAATCCGCTACATCAACGAGTCGAAGATGTATCACCCCATGCACTTGCACGGGCACACGTTTCAGGTCACGAGCAACGGCCGACCGCTCGCGCGCAAGGACACCGTGCTGGTCCCTCCGCTGGCGACCGTCGACACCGTCTTCGAGACCGACAACCCCGGCAAGTGGATCGACCACTGCCACAACACCTATCACCTCGAGTCAGGTATGGCGGTGTTCCTCTACTACAGCTAGAAGTTGATATCGCTGGTCGAACCCGGCGAACTGGCGACTGCCGTCTCACCGAGAATGGATCACGCGAAGCTTCGCGACCGCAATCAGCACCGCGGCCACAGAAAGCAAGTCTGAGACGGTGATCCCATGCTCAGAGCCGATCGCCAAGAGCGTGTGGCCCTCTAGCGGAGCATTCACGAACGGCCAAACGATTGCTGTGATCACTAAGGCAGCAATCGAGATCCGTTTCGGCGCAACAGCACACCACACTGCTGCGGCAAACAGCGAATTCATCGCCACAATGGCGTAAAACAACTGCTGGTAGTCAGTCAAGAAGTTATCCGCGACCTGTCGCTCACCGGCGCCCTTACTTCAGCAGGGCGCGCGACATCACCACGCGCTGAATCTGGTTCGTGCCCTCGTATATCTGGGTGATCTTGGCGTCGCGCATCATCCGCTCGACAGGAAAGTCCAGGGTGAAGCCCGCACCGCCGAAGAGTTGGACGGCGTCGGTGGTCACGTCCATCGCGACATCGGAAGCAAAGCACTTTGACGCCGACGAGATGAACCCGAGGTCCGGCTCGCCGCGTTCGGCGCGTGCGGCGGCCGTGTACACCATTAGCCGGGCGGCCTCCACCTTCATCGCCATGTCGGCCAGCATGAATTGGATCGCCTGAAAGTCACTGATCGACTGGGCGAATTGCTTGCGGTCCTTGGTGTATGCGATCGCCGCGTCGAGCGCGCCCTGGGCGATGCCGACGGCCTGAGCTCCGATCGTCGGCCGGGTGTGGTCGAGTGTGGCCAGCGCCGTCTTGAACCCGGTGCCCGGCTCACCGATGATGCGATCGCCGGGGATGCGGCAGTTCTCGAAGTACAGCTCGGTGGTCGGCGAGCCCTTGATGCCCATCTTTCGCTCTTTCGGCCCGACGGTGAACCCCTCGTCGTCCTTGTGCACGATGAACGCCGAAATCCCGTTCGCCCCTTTCTCGGGGGCAGTGGACGCCATCACCGTGTACCAGGTCGATTTGCCGCCGTTGGTGATCCACGCCTTGGAACCGTTGAGAATCCAGGAATCGCCGTCCTCGCGGGCCCGTGTGCGCATGGCCGCAGCATCGCTTCCGGCCTCCCGCTCCGAGAGCGCGTACGACGCCATCGCCCCCGCGGACGCCAGCGAAGGCAGCACCTGCTTCTTGAGCTCGTCGGAACCCGACAGGATCAGCCCCATCGTGCCGAGCTTGTTGACCGCCGGGATCAGCGAGGCCGACGCGTCGACCCGCGCGACTTCTTCGATCACGATGCAGGTGGCCACGGAGTCGGCGCCCTGGCCGCCGTACTCCTCGGGGACGTGCACCGCGGAGAATCCGGAGTCGTAGAGCGCCTTGAGCGCCTCCTCGGGGAAGCGCGCCTTCTCGTCGACGTCGGCGGCGTGCGGAGCGATCTCCTTTTCGCACAGATCGCGCAGCACTGCCCGCAATTCGTTGTGCTCCTCAGGCAGTTCGAACACGTCGAATGACGGATTGCCAGCCATTTAGGCCTCCTTACTACTCGCCGGCAACGGTACCGTCCGGCCCGAGCAGCCGCTCCCGTAGGGCGGCGTCTTTGTCCAGCGCCGACACCTCGAGTGCGCGCTGGAAATCCACGATTCGTTCCCGCAGCCTCGAGTCCGACGTGCCGAGGATCCGCACCGCCAGCAACCCGGCGTTGCGTGCGCCGCCGATCGACACGGTCGCCACCGGCACCCCGGCCGGCATCTGCACGATCGACAGCAGCGAGTCCAGGCCGTCGAGTTTCGACAGCGGAACCGGCACGCCGATCACCGGCAAGGGCGTGGCCGAGGCGACCATGCCCGGCAGGTGGGCGGCCCCTCCGGCGCCGGCGATGATCACCACGATCCCCCGCTCGGCCGCGGTGCGCGCGTAGTCGAGCATGCGGTCGGGAGTGCGGTGCGCAGAGACGACGCCGACCTCGAATGGCACGTCGAATTCCGCGAGCGCATCGGCGGCGGCTTCCATGACGGGCCAGTCGCTGTCGCTGCCCATGATCAAGCCGACCCGGGGGCTAGAGGCCATGCACATCCCATCCGTCGGTCCACTCCGCGTGCGACAACAAGTGTGCCGCGCGCTCCGCGCGTTCACGAAGGGCGGCCACCTCCTCTCCCAGCATGTTGACGTGGCCGATCTTGCGGCCGGGCCGCTCCGCCTTGCCGTACAGGTGCACCCTCGCGTCGGGCATGCGCGCGTAGAGGTGGTGCAGCCGTTCGTCCATCGACATAGCTGGAACCTCCTGCGCGCCGAGCACATTGGCCATCACGGTCAGCGGCACCACCGGTGCGGTGGCGCCCAGCGGATAGTCCAGGACGGCCCGCAGGTGCTGCTCGAACTGGCCGGTGGTGGCGCCGTCCATGGTCCAGTGCCCCGAATTGTGCGGGCGCATCGCCAGCTCGTTGACCAGCAGCCGGCCGTCGACGGCCTCGAACAGTTCGACAGCCAGCACACCGACCACGCCCAGCTCGGAGGCCAGCCGCAGCGCCAGCTGCTCGGCCTCCGACGCGGTCGCCGGGGACAGGCCCGGCGCCGGCGCCAGCACTACCACGCAGATGCCGTC
>JBAPQQ010000201.1:0-3344 GCA_049280695.1 Mycobacterium sp. | reverse complement strand
GACGTCGAGGCGGCCGTGTGGCCGGTGACGCGACGGATCCGCTGTTGCTCGGCCAGCGTGTGGTCGCCATCTTGGAGACCGGGCAACGCGACGCCACCTACAAGCTTGCGACGTTGATGGCCCTGATCGAGCATTGCATCGAGAACCTGCCGCAGCGGCCCGACGAGGAGCTCGCGGTGCCGATCTCCGGCCTCGCGCATCGGGTGCTCGCGATCTACTGGCGGCAAGTCAGGCCGTTCGAGGGGCACGAACTCGCTCAGCGCAGAACCGGAACCAGGGCACGGATCACCGACGCGACGAAGGCGCTGCGTGTGGCGGCCCAGGTCGGCGACAGCGGGCTGTCGCTGGAGGTGGCGATAATGCGAGCGCCCGACGCCTACCGAGAGGCAATCGACAAGATCGTCATCGCGCTGGCCAAGCAACCCCTGCCGCGCCTGCAGAAGCTGCCCGGGGCGTCGACCAGCGATCCCTTCCTTTACGACGACTCCTTCTTGGGCGAGGACGTGTCTCGCAAGAAGTTGCGGGCGCACGGCGACGCGATCACGTTGAAGCCGGGTGTAGCCCACGGGCTGGCCCGGCTCGCGGGATTGCTCAAGCCGGCACTGGAGATCATGTGGGTCGACGACGTACGCCAGATGAACAAGTTCCTCGACGCGCAGGTCCCCGACGTTGCGGGCCATCTGTTCGGACGCGAACGTACCGCCCTGGCCGCCGTCCGCGAACCCTTCAAGGATGCGTTCGGGCCGCACTGCTTTTACTGCGGCACGCATCTTCCGGCCAATAACCCGGTCGACCACGTGCTGCCGTGGTCGCTCGTGGGAATCGACGGACTGTCCAACCTGGTGCTGTCTTGCGTTCGCTGCAACGGCGACAAGCGCGGGGCGCTGCCCGCTGTTCCGATCGTCGATCACGTGCTTGAACGCGACCGAAACCTGTTGGAACAGATCGCCACTGACATTCAGTGGCCGACCCAGCACGACCGGGTGGTCGCCGCCGCCCGTGGCCTCTACCGCGGCCAGCCCCCAGGTGTGCCGACGTGGTCGGGGTATCGGCAGACCGTCAGGTTAGATATCAGCTTCCCGCCGGAATGGATGCGCGCGACGCGATGACCTAATCCGTCAGCAACCCCTGCTGAATCAGCCAGTCGCGCGCCACGATTGCAGGGTCGTCGCCGTCGGTGTCGACCTTCGCATTCAGGCCCAGCATGGTCTCGTTGGTGAGCCTCGGATTGAGCTCGGCGAAGATCTCTGCGAGTTCGGGATGGCGGGCCAGCAGCTCGGTGTCGATGACCTCGGTGAGGTTGTAGAGGGGGAAGAAATGTCTGTCGTCGTCGAGCACCCGCAGGTGTAGGGCGGGGATGCGGCCGTCGGTGGTGAACACCTCACCGAAGTTGCACTCGCCGTCGGCAGTTGCGGAGTAGATGACCCCGGTGTCCAGCGTGATGACTCGCCCGATGTCGTCTTTCGTCATGCCGTATGTACTCAGCATCGGGACGAAACCATCGTTGCGGCTGGCGAATTCGCTTTCGACACAGAAGGTCAGATCGCTTCTGGGCAGGCGCTTGAGGTCGGAGAGCTTGGTGACACCGAGTCGCCGGGCCTCGGATTCACGGATCGCGAACGCATACGTGTTGTTCATCGGCGCCGGCGGCAGCCACGTCAGGCCGTTGGCCTTGTCCGCCTCGTTGACCGCCTGCCACTGCTCCCGCGGGTTTCGGATCGGCTCGTCGTGACCGAGGTAGTTGATCCACCCGGTGCCGGTGTACTCCGGGGCGATGTTCGCGCGGCCGTCGAGCAACGCCTGGCGCACACCGAAGCTGCCAGGCGTGTTGGTCTGATTGGTGACGTCGGCGCCGGCGGCGTTCAGGATGATCGCGAGCATGTTGCCCAGAATCAGCTGCTCGGTGAAATCCTTGGCTGCGACGGTGATTTTCACGCCCTCGAGCGAGTCGTAGTGCTTGATGATGCCCGGCTTCGCCTCGAGTACTGCCCCGCTGGCCGAACGCAATCCACAGCCAAATGTCAGCAGCGCACACGCGAGCGCGACGGCGACACGTAGAGCGCCCATCACAATCCCTTGGGTGCCGCGGCGATCTCCACGCCGCGCGCCAGCCAGTCGATGAACAACGCGAGCGCCGCCACAAGAATGGCGCCTACCACCAGCGTCGTCGTCTGCTGCAGCTTGATACCGGCCGTGATCAACTGACCGAGGCCGCCCGCGCCGGTGAACGACGCCAACGCCGCCGTGCCGACGATGAGCACCAGCGCGGTGCGCACCCCGGCCACGATCACCCGCAGCGCCAACGGCAACTCGACCCGCAGCAGCGTCGCGACCGCCGACATACCCATCCCGCGCGCCGCCTCCACCAGACGCGGGTCGACACCGTCGAGTCCGATAACGGTGTTCGCGACGATCGGCAGCGTGCCGTACACGGTGAGTGCGACGATCGCGCCGGTGCTCCCGATACCGAAAAGCACTGCGCCCAGCGCGATCAGGCCGATTGCGGGTGCCGCCTGGCCGAAGCCTGCGACGGTGATGATCGGTTTCGAGTACCGGCGCATCGGGCCACGGGTCAGCGCGATGCCCAGTGGGATCGCCACCGCACAGGTCAGCAGCGTGGCGGCCAGGCTGACCACCATGTGCTGGCGCAAGAGGGTCAGCAGTTGTGCCACACCCAGCGACCGCTTCTCGGACTCCGAGATGTCGGCGATATTGACGTAGACGAGCGAACCGACCACGGCAGCAAGGCAAACCAGCGGCTGCAGTACCCAGCGGGCGATCCCGCGGCGGTGCTGCTCGGCGTAGAAGGCCGAACCGGCCGGCTCGACGTCGACTTCGGCCGTGGCGGTCAAGACGCAGATCCAGACATCTCGGCGGTGCGGCGCAACTCGGCGATCGCGTCCATGATCGTCTCGACGCGGATCACCCCCTGATAAGTGCCTCGGCGACCGGTGACAACAACCACCCCGTGCGACGACGTGAGCATGTCGTCCAGCGCGTTGTTCAGTGTCGAAGCGAGAGAGACCTTTTCGAGTTGTTCATTGCGAGTCACGTGCTCGAGAGAGTCGACGTGGGCCAGTTCGTCAACCGACAACCACCGCAGCGGCCGGTCCTGGGCGTCGAGCACGATCACGTGCTGGCGGTCGATGGCACGGGCAGCCCGGATGGCCTCGACCGGTTCGTCGCCGACATGCACCACTGCGGCGTCGTGCAGCTCGACGTCGCGCACGCGGGTCAACGTGAGTTGTTTCAATGCGGCACCGGCGCCGACGAAGCCGCGGACGAAGTCGTTGGCCGGCCGGGCCAGGATCTCCTCGGGAGTGTCGTACTGCACGATCCTGGAG
>JBAPQQ010000200.1:0-8753 GCA_049280695.1 Mycobacterium sp. | reverse complement strand
TCGTACCACCAGTGGCCGAACAACTCGGTGTCGAACGCGGCGACGACGTGCGCGGGCCGGCCGAGCCGCTCGGTTTCGGCGGCCAGGCGGCGGCGCACGACGTCGACGAAATCGGCCACGTGGACGTCGACTGCCCGGTCGGCGCGGCCCGGGTCATACGGTGCCTTCTGATCAGACGGCACGTTGCGTCCGGTTACCCGTGCCGGCTTGAGTCCCGTGTCGTGGCAATAGGTGTGGAAGTCGCGGTAGGCCGAGTGCCCGGGGTAGCCCGACTTCGGCGACCACACGCGATAGCTGATTTTCAGATCGCGGCCGAACGCGACGACGTCGGATTCGCCCACCGGCCGACCTAGCGCGGTGTCGCCGTGCAGCGACGGCCCGTCGACCATGAAGTGGCGGATTCCCGCTGCGGCATAGTCGATTTCCATGCCCGGCGCGTAGGCGCACTCCGGTGCCCAGATTCCGTCGGGCGTGTGCCCGAAGCGTTGTCGCGCATCGGCGAGGCCCTCCCGCAGCGCGAACTCGCGCAGACGCGGATGCAACAGCGGCTGGAACGGGTGGGCCAGCGGGCCGCCGAGCAACTCGATGGTGTCGGTATCGATCAACTCGCGCAGCAACGGGCTGGCGCCGTGCTGCCAGAGCGTCGCGAAGTGCTCGAGCGCCTCACTGGCTTCGGCGTACTCGCGAAGGCCGAACTGCTGCAACGCATCCCCGAATGTAGTCGCCTCCAATGCGCGCAGCTGCCAGTTAGCCAGCCAGTGGTGCATGCTGTCGAGGCAGTACGGGTCGTCGAGCTGCGCGGCCACCACCGGCGTGATACCCAAAGTGACCAGACCGCGGCGGTTTTCGGCCGCCAACCGACGCAGCACCCGCATCAGCGGCAGGTACGCCCCCGACCACGACTGATACAGCCACTCCTCACCGACCGGCCAGCGGCCGTGGTGGGCCAGCCACGGGAGGTGGGTGTGCAGGACCAAACTGAACATCCCGGGGGGTGTGTCCGTCACGGCCGCACCGCAATCGCCACCAGATCCAAGCTGTCGTCGGCGTCGTGTTCGGACGTCAGCTCGAAATCGTCGACTGTTACCGACGCCACGTCGGCGAGCAGCTCCGGCGGCCAGGGTGCGTCGGCCAGCGCCCGCTGCACTTGAGCGTCGATGATCGACCCGCCGTGCCTGACGTCCAAAGCGACCAGCCGGGGCCCGTGGAACACCCCGAGCATCGACTCGACCATGAAGCCACCGCCGACCACCAAGTCGTCGAGCTCGGAAGCGTTCAGTTCCCGGGTGTGGAACGGGTTGACCGGGGTGTCGCGGCCGGGGGAGAACGTGATCCGGTTCGGCGTCGACATCAGCAGCAACCCGCCCGGCCGCAGAACCCGCAGGCACTCGGCGACGAACTGCGGCTGGTCCCACAGATGCTCGATCACCTGGAAGTTGACGACGACGTCCACCGAACCGTCCGGCAACGGCAGCGCCGCGAGATTGCCGTGCCGGACCTCGACGCGCGGATACCGGCCTCGCACGTGGGCGACCGTGAGTTCGTCGTAGTCGACGCCGACGACAGTCCGCGCAACGTCGGCGATCAGGTCGGCGCCATACCCTTCCCCGCACCCTGCCTCGAGCACGTCACGACCGGAACAACGACCGGCCAGCCGCCGGTAGACCACCTCGTGGCGACGGAACCAGTAGTTTTCCGCGGCGATCCCCGGCACGGTGCGTTCGCCGGTCAGCGCCAGGGAGTCGTGTGCGCTCATCGCAAGGCAGGCTATCCCGGGATCGCCGGGTCGGCGAGGGGTTGGCCAGCATGCGCAGTCAGGCGACCTGCGACGACCGGTTATGGTGTAC
The DNA here is from genome assembly GCA_049280695.1 of Mycobacterium sp. Taxonomy (GTDB): domain Bacteria; phylum Actinomycetota; class Actinomycetes; order Mycobacteriales; family Mycobacteriaceae; genus Mycobacterium. The sequence continues at coordinate 6,906 of JBAPQQ010000200.1, read as the reverse complement.
GGGCGAACCACGCAAAGTTACCCGTCGGTAACATAGCGTGCGGTCGATTCGTGGCCGGGTTCAAGCCGGTCGCCAGAAATTCGTGGACGTAGGAGGGCGAACCAGACCGATGACGAACATCGTGGTCCTGATCAAGCAGGTCCCAGACACGTGGTCGGAGCGCAAGCTCTCCGACGACGACTACACGCTGGACCGCGACGCCGCCGACGCCGTGCTCGACGAGATCAACGAGCGGGCCGTCGAGGAGGCGTTGCTGATCAAGGAGAAAGGGGGCGGCGAGAGCACTGTCACCGTGCTCACCGCCGGCCCGGAACGGGCGACCGAGGCCATCCGCAAGGCGCTGTCGATGGGCGCCGACAAGGCGGTGCACGTGCTCGACGACGGCATGCACGGCTCCGACATGGTGCAGACCGGGTGGGCGCTGGCCAGGGCGCTCGGCACGATCGAGGGCACCGAGCTCGTCATCGCCGGCAACGAGGCCACCGACGGCGTCGGCTGCGCGGTGCCTGCGATCATCGCCGAGTACCTGGGCCTGCCCCAGCTCACCCACGTGCGCAAGCTGTCGGTCGAGGGCGGCAAGGTCACCGGCGAGCGCGAGACCGACGACGGCCTGTTCACGCTCGAGGCGACGCTGCCGGCCGTGGTGAGCGTGACCGAGAAGATCAACGAGCCGCGCTTCCCGTCCTTCAAAGGCATCATGGCCGCCAAGAAGAAGGAAGTGACCACGCTGACGCTGGGCGAGATCGGCGTCGAGGCCGACGAGGTCGGGCTGGCCAACGCCGGCTCGAAGGTATTGTCGTCGAGCCCGAAGCCTCCCAAGACCGCAGGCGAGAAGGTCGAGGACGACGGCGATGGCGGCAGCAAGATCGCCCAATACTTGGTTTCGCAGAAGATCATCTAGGGGAATCGACTAATGGCTGAAGTACTTGTACTCATCGAGCATGCCGAGGGCGCACCCAAGAAGGTGAGCAACGAATTGCTCACCGCGGCAAAGGCTTTGGGTGAACCTTCTGCGGTCGTCGTCGGGGCGCCCGGCACCGCCGAGCCGTTGGCCGACGCGTTGAGGTCTGCCGGGGCCCAGAAGATCTACGTCGCCGAGGCCGACTTCGTCGACGACTACCTCTTGGTGCCGCAAGTGGATGTGCTTGCGTCGCTGGTCGAGTCGGCCAGCCCGGCAGCTGTCCTGTTGGCCGCCAGCGCCGACGGCAAGGAGATCGCTGGCCGGCTCGCGGCGCGAACCGGTAGCGGTGTGCTCGTCGACGTCGTCGACGTCCAGGCGGGCAACAAGGGCGTGCACTCGATCTTCGGTGGTGCCTACACCGTCGACGCGCAGGTCGAGGGCAACGTAGCGGTGATGACCGTGCGACCCGGTGCGATCGAGGCGGAGCCGTCGGACGGCGCGGGCGAGCAGGTCAGCGTCGAGGTACCGCAACCCGCGGAGAATGCGACCAAGATCGCAGCACGCGAGCCCGCGGTGGCCGGGGACCGTCCGGAGCTGACCGAGGCGACGATCGTCGTCGCCGGCGGTCGCGGCGTCGGCAGCGCCGACAACTTCAGCGTGGTCGAGGAATTGGCCGACTCGCTGGGTGCAGCGGTGGGGGCCTCGCGCGCGGCGGTGGACTCCGGCTATTACCCGGGTCAGTTCCAGGTGGGCCAGACCGGCAAGACGGTGTCGCCGCAGCTGTACATCGCGCTGGGCATCTCGGGCGCGATCCAGCACCGCGCCGGCATGCAGACGTCCAAGACGATCGTCGCCGTGAACAAGGACGAAGAGGCGCCGATCTTCGAGATCTCCGACTACGGCATCGTGGGCGACTTGTTCAAGGTCGCCCCGCAGCTGACCGAGGCGGTCAAGGCCCGCAAGGGCTGACACGATTTCGGCGCGTGAGCAGACGCGCAATCGCACGATCCGGGCTTCGGTAATGCGATTCCGCGTCTGCTCGCCCCCGGGGTGAGTTGTCATTCAGCGTCCACGGACGCGTCACTCCAGCGATGCCGTCCGGAGAGGCGCGCACGCGACCGTGCAGCTATGAGCGCTGCATCCGTTCTGCTTGCCGCTGAGAGCCCCGAGACCGCGGCACCCAAGTACACGCTGCTGCTGACCACCGACCGCGACCTCGTCGAAAAAGCGCAGCGTTTGCGTTACCACGTGTTCACTTCCGAACCGGGTTACGAGCTGACCTCACCCACCGACGCCGACCGGTTCGACGGGTATTGCGACCACCTTCTCGTGCGCGAGGACGTATCCGGCGAACTCATCGGCTGCTACCGGATGCTGCCGCCGCCCGCTGCGATCGCTGCCGGCGGGCTGTACACCGCGACCGAGTTCGACGTCCGTGCGCTCGACAGCTTGCGCCCGTCGCTGGTCGAGATGGGCCGCGCCGTGGTCCGCGACGACCACCGCAACGGCGCCGTCGTGCTGCTGATGTGGGCAGGCATCCTGGCCTACCTGGACCGCTGCGGCTACGACTACGTGACCGGCTGCGTGTCGGTGCCCCTGCACCAGGCCCGGGGCGTGTGCGACTTCGTGTTGCGCCGGTATCCATCGCCGTACCGGGTGAGGCCGTATCGGCCGGTGCCGTTCGACGACGCCGCGGCGCCCGGCCGCGCGGAGATGCCGCCCCTGATGCGGGGCTACCTGCGGCTCGGCGCGCGGGTGTGCGGGGAACCGGCCCACGACCCGGACTTCGGCGTCGCGGACTTTCTCGCCCTGCTCGACAAACGCCAAGCCGACTCGCGCTACCTCACGCGGCTCAGATCGGTCGCCGCGGCGACCGAGGCGGTTCGGTGACGCACGCCTGGCTACCGCGGGCATCCTGCGACGACGGCTGCGTGCGCGTGGGTTCACCCGGTGCCTGGCGACGGGCCGGCCGGGTGCTGCTCGCGATGGCCCGGACGCTGCTGGTCCTAGCTCTGTTGCCTGCAATCCCGCTCCTGGCCGTTCCGCTGCCCGGCCAGGCCCGAGCGGTCCGGCTGTATTGCCGGGTGGCGTTGCGGGGCATGGGAGTGCGAATCGTCAAGTCCGGCGGGCCGATTCGCAATGTGCCCGGCCTGCTGGTGGTCAGCCCGCACATCTCCTGGGTGGATGCCCTGGTGATCAACGCGCTGATATCGGGCAACTTCGTCGCCAAGGCCGAGCTGACCAGATGGCCGGGGCTGAACGTGCTGGCCCGGCTGATGAACATCATCCCGATCGACCGCGCCAGGTTGCGTCGGCTGCCCGAGGTGGTGGGCACCGTCGCCGCGCGGCTGCGCGCCGGACATACCGTGGTCGCGTTCCCGGAGGGCACCACCTGGTGTGGTCTGGCGTGCGGACCGTTCCGGCCGGCCATCTTCCAGGCGGCGGTGGACGCGGCCCGTCCGGTGCAGCCGCTTCGTCTGAGCTATCACCACCGCGACGGCCGGCCTTCGACGGCTCCCGCATTCGTCGGCGACGACACCCTGGTGTCGTCGTTCCTGCGTATTGCGTCGGCACGCGTCACCGTCGCCCGGGTTCACGTCGAGGCACTGCAGCTGCCCGGTGACCACCGGCGAGAACTGGCCCGGCGCTGCCAAGAGGCGGTGTGGGGCGGCCCGGCAGCGCGTCCGCAGCACTCGTTGGTTGCCTGAGCAGCCAAGGGAGCCGCCAGTACCCGGCGGTTAAGCTGGGCAGGCTATGAGACCTTCCCGACCGGTGTACGTCGACCACGCCGCCACCACACCGATGCATCCTGCTGCGATCGAGGCGATGGCGGCTGTGCAGGGCACCGTCGGCAACGCTTCGTCCCTGCACACATCTGGCCGGGCCGCCCGCCGGACCATCGAGGAGTCGCGGGAGAACCTGGCCGACAGGCTCGGCGCACGACCATCGGAGGTGATCTTCACCGCCGGCGGCACCGAAAGCGACAACCTCGGCGTCAAGGGCATCTTCTGGGCCCGCCGCGACACCGATCCGCGAAAGCGCCGGATCGTCACCAGTGCCGTGGAGCACCACGCTGTCCTCGATGCGGTCGAGTGGCTGGTCGAGCACGAGGGAGCTGACGTGACATGGCTGCCCACCAATAGCGACGGCTCGGTTTCACCGGCCGCGCTGCAAGAGACGCTGCAGCGGCACGACGACGTCGCGCTCGTCTCGGTGATGTGGGCCAACAACGAGGTGGGCACGATCATGCCGATCACCGAATTAGCCGGCGTCGCAGCCGAGTTCGATGTGCCGATGCACAGCGACGCGGTCCAGGCGGTCGGGCAGCTGCCGGTGTCGTTCAACGAGAGCGGGCTCTCGGCGGTGAGTATCGCCGCGCACAAGTTCGGCGGCCCGACGGGTGTGGGCGCACTGTTGCTGCGGCGCGACACCGCCTGCGTCCCGTTGCTGCACGGCGGTGGCCAGGAGCGCGATGTACGTTCTGGCACACAGCATGTTGCGGGTGCGGTCGGGATGGCGGTCGCGGCAAGGCTCGCGGTGGACGGCCTGCAGGCGCACAGCGAAAAGCTGACCGGTATGCGTGACCGCCTGATCGACGAAGTGTTGGCGACGGTTGACGACGTGCGGCTCAACGGGCCGCGGGAGGCCCGTCTCCCGGGCAACGCGCACTTCACCTTCAATGGATGCGAAGGCGATGCCCTGCTGATGTTGTTAGACGCCAACGGGATCGAGTGTTCAACGGGTTCCGCCTGCACGGCAGGCGTGCCGCAGCCGTCTCACGTTCTGTTGGCGATGGGCGCTGATTCCGCGGCCGCCCGCGGCTCGATCCGGCTTTCGTTCGGACGCACCAATATTGCGGACGACGTCGATGCCGTGCTCGACGTGCTGCCCGGCGCGGTGGCGCGCGCGCGGCAGGCGGCGCTGGCCAGTGCGGGGGCGAAGTGAGAGTTCTCGCCGCGATGAGCGGCGGCGTGGATTCGTCGGTGGCCGCCGCCCGGATGGTCGACGCCGGACACGAGGTGGTCGGCGTGCACCTCGCGCTGTCGTCCGCCCCCGGAACGCTGCGCACCGGTTCGCGCGGATGCTGCTCGAAGGAAGACGCCGGTGATGCCCGGCGCGTCGCCGATATCCTCGGAATCCCGTTCTATATATGGGATTTCGCTGGCCGCTTCAAGGCCGACGTGATAGACGACTTCGTGTCGTCGTATGCCCGCGGCGAAACCCCGAACCCGTGCGTGCGGTGCAACGAGAAAATCAAGTTCGCTGCCCTGGCCGAGCGCGCGGTGGCATTGGGTTTCGACGCGGTGGCCACCGGCCACTATGCGCGGCTGTCCGGAGGGCGGTTACGGCGCGCCGTGGATGCCGAGAAGGACCAGTCCTATGTGCTGGCTGTATTGACCGCAGATCAGTTGCGGCACGCGCTTTTTCCGGTGGGCGACGCCCCGAAGACGGCTATCCGGGCAGAGGCGGCGGCGCGGGGACTCGCCGTCGCAACGAAGCCCGACAGTCATGACATCTGCTTCATCCCGTCCGGCGACACCCAAGCGTTTCTCGGTTCACGCATCGGCGTGAGGCGGGGCGCCGTCGTCGACAGCACCGGCACGGTCTTGGCGCAGCACGAGGGCGTGCACGGCTTCACGATCGGCCAGCGAAAGGGCCTGGGGATCGCCGGTCCGGGACCGGACGGCCGGCCGCGGTACGTCACCGCGATCGACGCCCGAAGCGCCACGGTGACGGTCGGCGACGCCGAGGACCTCGATGTGTGGACCGTCGCGGGTCAGCGCCCGGTCTTCACGTCGGGCGCAGCACCCGTCGGGCCTGTCGAGTGCGACATCCAGGTACGCGCACACGGCGGGGTGGTCGGCGCGGTGGCCGAGTATGTGGGAGATCGGCTCGAGTCCCGGCTGCGCCGGCCCCTGCGCGGTGTGGCCCCTGGCCAGACGATGGTTCTCTACCGGCCGGACGCCGACGGCGACGAAGTGATCGGCGCCGCCACGATCATCTAGCACCCACCCGCGCCGCGATGCGCTTCGCGAGGAGGTCGGGCACCACATGGCTGTAACCGCAATAGGTCACCTCGATGAGCACCGTCGCCTCGACGCGATAGACGCGTCCGCAGTCGCCGAGGCCCTCGGCCCGCAACATCTGCTCGTCGGCGGTCCAGTCGTACACGTACGGGTAGCCCGCCGGGGTGTCGCCGCACACCTTCACGAGGTTGGCGAGGTTGTCGAACGCGCGGCGCGCGGTGGGGGCGTCGACGTACGCGGCAGCGGCCTCGGACAGCAGCGCGGATTTCGGCGGTGTCTGAAAGCTGGTCTTGTGGAACTGCTTCACGTCCGGCCCGAACACCATGCTTTCGCGGAACACGAACTGGCATTCCGGAGTTGCGGCTTCGACGAGGAACTCGTCGTCGACGGTGTACTTCGAGTCCATGCCGGGAATGCCGTTGAGGTAGAGGCCTGCCCCGGTGAGGTCGCGCATCTCGGACGTGGTCAGCAGGAGGTCGTCGACGTCCATGCCGTGAAGGTAGGGCCCTTCGGTGGGCGGCATGGCAGCGATGCCACCGGTGACGTGCGCGCATCCGCCCGCGAGCGTCGCCGCGGCCAGGCAGCTGAGCAGCACGCTGCTGCGTCGGGCAGTGATGTGGCTCAGAGTAGATGAGCGCTTGCGCGAAGAGGAGACGGCCACCGATGAGCGCTTGCGCGAAGAGGAGACTGCCACCGAATACTGTTGGGCAGGTGAGAGCTTTCGCCGCCGCCACAGGTATCGGCTCGTGGCCGGGAACGGCGGCAGGGCAGGCTGCCGAAGTAGTGGTGGGCGAGCTGCATTCGCTGCCGCACCTGGCCGAGCTGCCGGCCCGCGGCGTAGGGGCGGACATGATCGGCAGGGCCGGCGCACTGCTGGTCGACATCGCGATCGACACGACGCCGCGGGGCTACCGGATCGCGGCGCGGCCCGGCGCAGTGAGTCGGCGGGCGCGCAGCTTCCTCGACGAGGACGTCGAC
>JBAPQQ010000199.1:0-2616 GCA_049280695.1 Mycobacterium sp. | reverse complement strand
GTCGCCAACTTCACGACGTGCAACAGCGACGGGGAGCGGGGCATGTCGATGACCATGAACACCTAGGCCACCCGGGTGCCTTCGGCTATCACCTGCGCCGCCAGTGCGGGCGGCAGGTGGTGAAACGTCAACGCCATCACCGCCAAGTCGAAAGACCGCTCGGGACAATCGATCTCGGTGGCATCGGCAACCTGCACCGTGGCCCGGGGATGACTGCCGAGCTGCCCGGCGGCGATGTCGAGCACCGAGGTCGCGTCGATGTCGGTGACCGTCACCCGCGCGGTCGGATGCTGCTCGAGCAGCTTGCGGGACAGCCCGCCGTGGCCCGCGCCCAGCTCGAGGATCTTCGGGTCGGGCACGTCGGCGAGCTCGTCGAGTACCAGGTACGCGAACCGCTCGTGGTTTCCGAACACCTCGCCGGCCCACTCCAGGGAGCGGACCACGCTGCGTTTGATCCGTTCGTCGATGTCGTCGCGGTCGAGGTACTCGCGGCAGCCGGTCTGAAGCCGGCGGTCCAGCCACGACGCGTCCGGCCCGCCGCGCGGCATGGCGTCGATGTCGGTGACCGGGATCTCAACGGTTCCCATAGTTGTCATGATGGTCCATTGACACCGCGTACGACAGGAGCATCAGAGTTGGCCGACTTCGTCGCCTCGATCGACCAGGGCACCACCAGCACCCGCTGCATGATCTTCGACCAGTCCGGCTCGGAAATCGGACGTCACCAACTCGAGCACGAGCAGATCCTGCCCAAGGCCGGCTGGGTCGAGCACAACCCGGTCGAGATCTGGGAGCGCACCACGTCGGTGCTGATGTCGGCGCTGAACAACACGAACCTGTCAGACACCGACCTCGCCACGCTCGGCATCACCAATCAGCGCGAGACCACGGTGGTGTGGAACCGCAAGACCGGGCGGCCCTACTACAACGCGATCGTCTGGCAGGACACCCGCACCGACAAGATCGCGTCGGCACTGGAGCGCGACGGCCGCGGCGACGTGATTAGGCGCAAGGCCGGGCTGCCGCCGGCGACGTACTTCGCCGGCGGCAAGCTGGCGTGGATCCTAGAGAACGTCGACGGCGTGCGCGAGGCGGCCGAAAGTGGCGACGCCGTCTTCGGTACCACCGACAGCTGGGTGGTGTGGAACCTGACGGGCGGTCCGCAGGGCGGCGTGCACGTCACCGACGTCACCAACGCCAGCCGCACGATGCTGATGAACCTGGAGACGCTGGACTGGGACGACGAGCTGCTGTCGTTCTTCGGGATTCCGCGCGCGATGCTGCCGCAGATCAGGCCGTCGTCGTCGCCGGACCCCTATGGGATGACCCACCCGTCCGGACCGCTGGACAGCGAGGTGCCGCTGACGGGCATCCTCGGTGACCAGCAGGCAGCGATGGTCGGCCAGGTCTGCCTGAAGCAGGGTGAGGCGAAGAACACCTACGGCACCGGCAACTTCCTGCTGCTCAACACCGGCGAGGACATCGTCCGCTCGGACAACGGGCTGCTGACCACGGTGTGCTATCAGTTCGGCGACGCGAAACCCGTTTACGCGCTGGAGGGTTCGATCGCCGTCACCGGCTCTGCCGTGCAGTGGCTGCGTGACCAGCTCGGCATCATCAGCGGCGCCGCGCAAAGCGAGGCGCTGGCCCGCCAAGTCGACGACAACGGCGGCGTGTACTTCGTGCCGGCGTTCTCGGGGTTGTTCGCGCCGTACTGGCGCTCCGATGCGCGCGGCGCGATCGTCGGGCTGTCGCGGTACAACTCCAACGCGCATCTGGCCCGCGCGACGCTGGAGGCGATCTGCTACCAGAGCCGCGACGTCGCCGACGCGATGGAAGCAGACTCCGGCGTGCACCTGGAGGAGCTGAAGGTGGACGGCGGCATCACCGCCAACGACCTGTGCATGCAGATTCAGGCCGACGTGCTCGGCGTGGACGTGGTGCGGCCGGTGGTGGCCGAGACGACAGCGTTGGGCGCGGCCTATGCGGCCGGGCTGGCGGTCGGCTTCTGGTCGGATCCCTCTGAGCTGCGGGCTAATTGGCAAGAGGACAAGCGGTGGTCGCCGAACTGGAGTGAGGACCAGCGGGAGTCCGCCTACGCCGGCTGGCGCAAGGCCGTCGAGCGCACGCTGGACTGGGTTGACGTGTAGTGATTTCGGCGCGCTAACGTGCGCTGAGCGACGTGTTCAGTTTCGGGACATCGCTGACAGGTGGATGTCTCGGGACATCGCTGACACCCGGGTAGGGGCTGAGGCCACGATGGCCTATGGCCCAGAAGGTGACGGCGATGGATATTCGTGCGGCAACGGCGTTGGCCGGGCAGGTTGAGAATGTGGCGGCGTTTTGCCGCCGCCAGCAGATCAGTCGGCAGACGTTCTACAAATGGCGGCGCCGTTTTGGTGACGACGGGCTTGTCGGGCTCCAAGAGCAGTCACGGCGACCGTTTTCGTCGCCCGGGCAGACCGCAGCCGCGGTCGAGGAAGCGGTGCTGGGTAAGCGCAAGCAGCTGCTCGAGCAGGGCTTGGACCATGGGCCGCAATCGATCGTGTGGGCGCTGCAGCGCGACGGGACGCCGGCGCCGTCTCGATCGACGACGTGGCGGATATTGACCCGTCA
>JBAPQQ010000198.1:0-2860 GCA_049280695.1 Mycobacterium sp. | reverse complement strand
CCGCCTCGGCGACGTCTTCGAGGTGACCGAGCGGCAGTGGGACGCGGAGACGCGCGAGGGCGACGACCACCTCGCTCCCGACGGGCGCGTGATCGAGATGTTGAGCGAGCACCAGTGCGAGGGCTGGCTGGAGGGCTATCTGCTCACCGGTCGACACGGGCTGTTCAACTGCTATGAAGCGTTCATCCACATCGTCGACTCGATGTTCAACCAGCACGCCAAGTGGCTGAAGATCACCAAGGAACTGCCCTGGCGAGCCGAGCTGGCCTCACTGAACTATCTGCTGTCCTCCCACGTCTGGCAGCAGGACCACAACGGGTTCACCCACCAGGACCCGGGTTTCTTGGACCACGTGGTGAACAAGAAAGCCGACATCGTCCGGGTCTACCTCCCACCGGACGCCAACTGCTTACTTTCGGTGGCCGATCACTGCCTGCGCAGCCGGCATTACGTCAACGTGGTGGTCGCGGGCAAACGCGCGATGCCGCAGTGGCTGAGCATGAACGAGGCGGTCATCCACTGCACCCAGGGGGCGGGTATATGGCAGTGGGCCGGCAACGACGAGGGCGCCGAACCCGACGTGGTGCTGGCCTGCTGCGGCGACACGGCCACCCTCGAGATTCTGGCCACGGCCAAGCTCCTACGCGAGCAGCTGCCCGACCTGAAAGTCCGCGTGGTCAACGTCGTTGATCTGATGAAGCTGCAACCCGACACCGAGCACCCGCACGGGCTCAGCGAACGCGATTACGACTCGCTGTTCACCACCGACAAGCACATCATCTTCGCGTTTCACGGCTACCCGTGGCTGATCCACCGCCTCACCTACCGCCGGACCAACCACAACCTGCACGTGCGCGGCTACACCGAGGAGGGCACCATCACCACACCCTTCGACATGCGTGTGCAGAACCGGCTGGACCGCTTCCACCTCGTCCAGGATGTCATCGACCGACTGCCTCAACTGGGCGCCCGAGGGGACTATCTGAAACAGTCCATGCGCGACAAGCTGGTCGAACACCAGATCTACATCGACAAGCACGGCAAAGATATGCCCGAAATCCGCAACTGGTCGTGGGCAACCCGGGGTGACTGAGTCCCGCATTCAGCGGGCGATCGAGGACCGCGACCGGCTTGCCCCCGCAGTACAACCGCGTAGGAGTCAGGACGGATCGCAATGACCTCTAAGAACACCAGATCGCCGGCGGCCGACAGCACTTCCTCGCCGGACGGCGGCCTGAAGTCGCTACCGCTGGCCGACGTCGAGAAGAACCTCCAGACATCGACCGACGGCCTCACCCAGGCCGAGGCCGAACAGCGGCTCAGGCGCTACGGGCCGAACGAGCTCGCCGAACACCGGACCAACCCGGTGCTGAAGTTCCTGTCCTACTTTTGGGGCCCCATCCCGTGGATGATCGAGGTCGCCGTCATTTTGTCCGGCGTGCTCGGGCACTGGCCAGATTTCGTCATCATTCTGGTCCTCCTGATCGCCAACGCGGTGGTGGGCTTCTCCGAGGAACACCAGGCGGGCAACGCCATTGACGCGCTGAAGGCCAAGCTGGCGATCACCGCCCGCGTCAAGCGCGACGGGAAGTGGGTCAGCCCGGCGGCGCGCGAGCTGGTACCCGGTGATGTGATCCGGTTGCGTCTGGGTGACATCGTCCCGGCCGACGCACGGCTGCTCGACGGTGACCCGATCGAGGTGGACCAATCGGCATTGACCGGGGAGTCCCTGCCGGCCAAGGTCGCCCCCGGTGGCGCGGTGTTCTCCGGCTCCATCATCCGCAGAGGCGAGATCGGCGCCCTGGTGTACGCCACCGGCGCGAACACCTACTTCGGCGAAACCGCCGAACTAGTAGAGGGCGCGCACACCGTCAGCCATTTCCAACGCGCCGTGTTGAAGATCGGCAACTATCTGATCATCCTCGCGATCGCTCTGGTCGCGGTGATCGTGGCCGCCTCCCTGCTGCGCGGTGACGCGGTGCTGACCACCATGCAGTTCGCCTTGGTGTTGACCGTGGCAGCCATTCCGGTGGCGATGCCAACGGTCCTGTCGGTGACGATGGCCGTCGGCGCGCGACTGCTCGCCAAAAAACAGGCGGTCGTGACTCGGCTGGTCGCGATCGAAGAACTCGCCGGTGTGGATGTGTTGTGCGCGGACAAGACCGGCACGCTGACCCAAAACGCGCTTACCCTGGGCGATGCGTTCAGTGTCGAGAACGTCAGCGCCGCCGACGTTATCCTCAACGCCGCGCTGGCTTCCCGCGAGGAGGATGATGACCCCATCGACCGTGCCGTCCTGGGTGGCCTGCCCGACAGCCACGCCCTGACCGACTATCGGGTGACCCGCTTTCAACCGTTCGACCCGGTGCACAAACGCACGGAAGCCACCGTCGATGCGGCAGACGGCACAACGTTTCGGGTCAGCAAGGGCGCCCCGCAAGTCATCCTCAAACTGTCCGCAGACGCCGCGCAGGTCGGACAGGCCGTTGAGCGGGCGGTCAATGACTTCGCCGCCCGCGGCTTCCGGTCACTGGGCGTGGCTCGAGCCGACGGCGAGGGTCCGTGGCGGTTCCTGGGCGTGCTCCCGCTGTTCGACCCGCCCCGCACCGACGCGGTGGACACCATCGCGGCCGCCGGCCAGATGGGTGTCACCGTCAAAATGGTGACGGGCGACGCGTTGGCCATCGCCAAGGAAACCGCCCGCAAAGTCGGGTTGGGCGCCAACATTCTCGATGCCACCGGCCTGGGTGATGTGAAGAAGAACGAGGCCAGCGCGATGATCGAATCCATCGAAACCGCTGACGGTTTCGCGCAGGTTTTCCCGGAACACAAGTTCCACATCGTCGACGTGTTGCAGAAG
>JBAPQQ010000197.1:0-2894 GCA_049280695.1 Mycobacterium sp. | reverse complement strand
GCCCGGATGGTGTCGGGCGGCTTGGTCTCCGCCGGAGCCGGTGGCGGCGCCACCTGCTGGGCGACCGGTGGCGCCGGGGCGGGCACCGAGGTACTCGGCACCACGATGCTCTCGCCGGGGCTGGGACGCTGGTCCACAGTCGGCCTGATGCTGACGGCCAGCGAAATGACAAGAGCCACAACGCCGACCACGAAGATGCTCGTCAGCGTGCTGCCCACGAGCAGGAACGGCCGTCGGGTCTCGTCGGCCGCCCCTTCGTCCTCGTCCTCGACTGGCGAGACCGGGCTTACCGGCCGCACCTGCGTCGCGACGAATGGCGGGTCGGCAGCGGTGGGGCCGTCGGGATCCTGCGAATATGCGAGGCCGATCGTCGTCGCCTCGAATCGGGGGGCGCTCGCCCCCGCGAGGGCGGCGCCGCGGGCCAGCGCCATCGGAGAGTCCTCGGGTGCGCTGACCGGCAGCGACACATGGTGCTCGAGGTGCTCCTTGACCGCGGTCACGTCGACGCCCGAGCCGACGACGAACAAGCCACCGGGGCGCACGTCCTGGGCCTCCAGCTCGGCGACCATTTCGGCCATCACCGCCATCGCGTCGGCGCTGTGCAGGCTGCGGCTCACGACCTTGACGATCGCGCCGTCGCCGACCTCGACCACCGAGAGGGTGGCGGTGTCGCGCTCGACGAACAGCAATGCCGTCGTGTCGTAGCCGACTGCGCGGCCGGCGGCTTGGGCGAGCGCGCCCGCCGCATGCAGTTGCGACACCAGCATGACGTCGTCGATACCGCGCGTGGCAAGGCCGTCCCGGAGCGCGCCGGCCTCGGCGTAGTCGCTCCAGGTGACACCGATGGCGGTCAACCTGTGCCCGCCGGCGGCGGCGCTCTGTTGCGTGCCAAGGATCGCCGAGATCACCTGATCCGACGCGCTCGAGTTTGCTGAATCGTTGGCTGCGGTGATGTCGAAGACGTCGTGATCGACGGTCCGGCCGTCGGCCTTGTCGCCCTCAACCAGCACCATGCGGACCGTCGTGGGTGTCATCGACACACCAAGTACGATGTCCACGGGCCCCTCCATTTAGTTTGCTAGCTAGCTCCGGTTCTCTGGACTACCTTCTGTTGAGAAACCTGTCGACTAGTGGCTTCATCGCACGGTCGGTCCGACGCGTTACATCCCCCGACGTTAGCTGACCGTGGTGACGTCGCCCGCGCTTCAACCTTACTCGCAGACGACTGCGCGAGCGCCGGTTAAGGGCTGGCGAAGTTCTGGTAGGAGCGCGACGGGGTGGGCCCGCGCTGGCCCTGGTACTTCGATCCGACCTTGGCGCTGCCGTACGGGTGCTCGGCGGGGCTGGTCAACCGGAGCAGGCAGAGCTGCCCGATCTTCATGCCGGGCCACAGCGTGATCGGCAGGTTGGCGACGTTGGACAGCTCGAGCGTGATGTGGCCGCTGAACCCGGGGTCGATGAACCCCGCAGTTGAGTGGGTGAGAAGGCCGAGCCGGCCCAGCGACGACTTGCCCTCGAGCCGGCCGGCGAGATCGTCGGGCAGCGTGCACAGTTCGAGGGTGGACCCGAGGACGAACTCGCCCGGGTGCAGCACGAACGGTTCGCCGGGCACCGGCTCGACCAGGCTGGTGAGATCGTCCTGCTGCAGGGCAGGGTCGATGTGGGTGTAGCGAATGTTGTTGAAAACTCGGAACAGGCTGTCGAGACGGACGTCTACGCTGGACGGCTGCACCAGCTTGTCGTCGAACGGGTCGAGGCCAAGGCGTCCAGCGGCGATTTCGGCGCGGATGTCGCGGTCGGAGAGCAGCACCCGTCGAGGGTATCGGCTGTGAGCCGGGCGGCCGCACTGGCTTGCTATCCTTCGACAGCGCCGCTTGCCGATGTAGTTCAATGGCAGAACATCAGCTTCCCAAGCTGAATACGCGGGTTCGATTCCCGTCATCGGCTCCATGCCTGACCAGGGCTTTCGGGCCGACTGGCGATTCGCTCGCTCGACTCCGTACCCCCGTACTACCCCGGGCATGGGCGGCGACAGCGCTTACTTGTTAGATCTGGGGCAACTGCGCGGCATCACTCGTCGAACAGAGGCAGCGTGCCTTCGTCCGAAGACTCATCTGATTCGCCTGCAGAGGCATTGCCCCGCGGCGCAGTTGCCTGCGGCGGCTTGGGCGGTGACAGCTTGGCTTGCCAATCGGGGGCATATACCCATTCAGCCCGACGAAGTTTGTCGAACTCTTGCGTGTTTTCCCAAAACCTGGGGATCGCCTTCTGGAGGCGTTTTACCGTAAGTTGGCCAAGATCAACCATAAATACAACACACTTCACTCCACGCCAATTCGGCGCGTTTGGCTTAGTATCGCGAATCCGGTGCAGTAGCCGCAGATTTTCGAGTTGGCGGATATCAGCACCCCACTGCGTTTCATCGAGGTCTTTCTGGCGGACCAACACAAAAGCGGAATCTGTTTCGCGAACAAACTCGCATACATCGCGCCATCGCACGCGGAGTCGAGTAGCGTCTTCGCCTGCGTCCAGATTGAGCTCCTCTTCCTCCTTCTTATTCATTCGTTTGCTCGCGGCAGCGTTCACGTCCTCGGCCTGAATATTCACAAGCGATTGCGGTTCCGGAGCACCAGCCCGATTGAGTCGTTCGACCGCAGCGTCTAACGCCCCACTTGTGAGGGTGATGTAGTCACGCGCAACCGCGCCTCCGCACGCTAGGACCATGCGGCTTCTTGCGGTTTCGGTGAAAAGCTGCGCAGTCGACAGATTAAAATCCTTCAGAATTCCATCCATCATGCGCTCCAGGAATCTTTGCGCAGTACCAAAATCGTCGAGAGTAATGTCAATTGCCAAAGGAAAGATATCTTGATTCAACTGCATGCCAACCGCAGGAT
>JBAPQQ010000196.1:0-3742 GCA_049280695.1 Mycobacterium sp. | reverse complement strand
CTCAAGGGGCTGCGCGACCGCTACGAGGCGCATCACCGGGTGTCCATCACCGATGGTGCGATGGTCGCCGCGGCGACGCTGGCCGACCGGTACATCAACGACCGGTTCCTGCCGGACAAGGCGATCGACCTGATCGACGAGGCCGGCGCCAGGATGCGGATCCGGCGGATGACCGCGCCGCCAGACCTGCGCGAGTTCGACGAGAAGATCGCCGACGCGCGTCGGGAGAAGGAATCTGCGATCGACGCGCAGGACTTCGAGAAGGCCGCGTCGCTGCGTGATCGTGAGAAGACACTCGTCGCGCAGCGTGCCGAGCGTGAGAAGCAATGGCGCTCAGGTGATCTCGACGTGGTCGCGGAGGTGGACGACGAGCAGATCGCCGAGGTGCTGGGCAACTGGACCGGCATCCCGGTGTTCAAGCTGACCGAGGAGGAGACCACTCGGCTGCTGCGCATGGAGGACGAGCTGCACAAGCGGATCATCGGCCAGGAAGACGCCGTCAAGGCCGTCAGCAAGGCGATCCGCCGTACCCGCGCCGGCCTGAAAGACCCCAAGCGCCCGTCGGGCTCGTTCATCTTCGCCGGCCCGTCCGGTGTCGGTAAGACCGAGCTGTCCAAGGCGCTGGCCAACTTCCTGTTCGGCGACGACGACGCGCTGATCCAGATCGACATGGGCGAGTTCCACGACCGCTTCACCGCGTCGCGGCTGTTCGGCGCGCCTCCGGGCTACGTCGGCTACGAAGAGGGCGGCCAACTCACCGAGAAGGTCCGGCGCAAGCCGTTCTCGGTGGTGCTGTTCGACGAGATCGAGAAGGCGCACCAGGAGATCTACAACAGCCTGCTGCAGGTGCTCGAGGACGGCCGGCTCACCGACGGCCAGGGCCGTACGGTCGACTTCAAGAACACCGTGCTGATCTTCACGAGCAACCTGGGCACGGCCGACATCTCCAAGGCGGTCGGTCTGGGCTTCACCCAGGGTGGCGGCGATAACAACTACGAGCGGATGAAGCAGAAGGTCAACGACGAGCTCAAGAAGCACTTCCGGCCGGAGTTCCTCAACCGCATCGACGACATCATCGTCTTCCACCAGCTGACTCGCGACGAGATCATCCGGATGGTCGACCTGATGACCAGCCGGGTGGAAAAGCAGCTGAAGAGCAAGGACATGGCGCTGGAGCTCACCGACAAGGCCAAGGCGTTGCTGGCCAAGCGCGGCTTCGACCCGGTGCTGGGTGCCCGGCCGCTGCGGCGCACGATCCAGCGCGAGATCGAGGACGCGTTGTCGGAGAAGATCCTCTTCGAGGAGGTCGGTCCGGGCCAGCTCGTCACCGTCGACGTCGACAACTGGGACGGCGAGGGCGCCGGCGAGGACGCGGTGTTTACGTTCACCGGTACCCGCAAGCCGGCCAAGGCTCCCGAGCCCGACCTGGCTCAGGCCGGTGCCGCGGGCACGCACAGCGCGGCCGCGACCGAATAGTGATTTCGGCGCGTTGACCGTCGCTCATCGACCGTGAACGCGCCGAAATCGCGTGTCGAGCGATATGCTCGCGCGCGTGCTCATCGTCACCACCAACGACATCCCGGGCTGGGATATGCAGCGCGTGTGCGGCGAGGTCTTCGGCCTCACCGTCCGGTCGCGCAATGCGTTCTCGCAAATGGGCGCCGGGTTCAAGTCCATGTTCGGCGGGGAGTTGCAGGGCATGACGAAGAACCTCGCGGAAAGCCGCAACGAGGCGATGAACCGGCTGATGGCCGAGGCGCGAAACCGCGGCGGCAACGCGATCGTCGGGATGCGGTTCGACACCACCGAAATCGGCGACGTGTGGACGGAGATCTGCGCCTACGGCACCGCAGTGCAGGCGGTGCCGGTCACCGATGCCGCCAAGTACACGGCCCAGCAGCTTGGCTACGGCGGGCCGCCACACGGCCAGCCTCAGCCCTATGGCGCCCACTAGCGGTTTCGTTGACGCTGTGCAGTCGGTGCCCCTAAGCTGCCCTACGTAATCGATGGGCCGAGGAATCTGGTGAGACTCCAGAACGGTCGCGCCACTGTCATAGTCAGACCCGAAGTCCATCAGGCCCTGCTACCGGGACGCGCAAATCCCGAAAGGAACTCGAACATGACATCACCGAGGGCGCAGGCGCCCGCTGGCAAGGTTCGGGCCGTCGACTTGTCTGCGGTGAGTGCGGCGCTGTGGTTGGCCGGCACGGTGTTCTTGGCGCTCCTCGTGGTCTATTTCGTCGGGTTCGACCAGGGCGCCGTCTCGATCTTCGGCAGCGACAGCCACGTGCACGAGTTCATTCACGATGCCCGGCATCTGCTGGGCTTCCCCTGCCACTAGCTGAGTGGAAAAGCGAATCATCGCTCGCGGCCTGCTCGCGGGCGCTGTCGGTGGGGTTGTCGCGTACTTGTTCGCACGCGCATTCGTCGAGCCCTCTGTCGGGCGCGCCGTTGCCTACGAGGACGCGCAGTCAGGCCACGAACAGGGTGCCGAGTTGTTCTCCCGCGCGGTGCAGGAGAACGTCGGGATGGGCTTCGGTGTCGTCGCATTCGGCGTGGCGATGGGCGCGTTGTTTGCGGTCGCTTTCGTGGTGGCCTACGGCCGACTCGGCGGTCTCGGCCCGCGCGCATTGTCGATCACGCTGGCTGGCGGTGCATTTGGCGTGATCGGGTTGGTGCCGTGGTTGAAGTATCCGCCCAACCCCCCGGCGACCAGCCTGGAGGAAACCGTCCGTGAACGCTCTGGGCTCTACCTGCTGATGGTGGTGTTGTCGTTGCTTGCCGCTGTCGGAGCGGTGCTGTTGGGCCGACGTCTCGTCGGCCGGTATGGCACCTGGAGTGCGGCATTGATCGGCGTCTGTGCCTACTTGGTGGCGATGGCTGTCGCGGCGTTGATTCTCCCCACGGTGGCAGAGACTCCGGGTGATTTCCCTGCCGATGCGTTCTACGAGTTCCGCCTGTACTCGATGGGTACCCAGTTCGTCATGTGGGCGACGATCGGCGTGGTCTTCGCATCGCTGACCGCCCGCTTGCTCGAGGCTGACCCGGCAACGGGGCGGACACCCAGTCTGACCGCGTGAGCGTGGTCGTTCGGGTGACGCTGCTGTCGCACGCGATGACAGACGCGATGGCGGCCGGACGGTTCCCCGCCGACGAACCGCTGAACGCCGTGGGCCGCCGGCAGGCTGCAACTGGAATCGATTTCGGCGCGGCCCCTTTCACCGCGGTATCCGGACCGGAACAGCGCTGCCTGCGGACGGCAGAGCTGTGTGGCCTGGACCCTGCGGTCGAGCCGCGGCTCGCCGACATCGACTGCCGGCGATGGCGCGGGGAGTTGCTCAGCGACGTCGGTCCGGCGGACGTCGCGGCCTGGCTCGCCGAGCCCACCAGCGCGCCGCACGGCGGCGAGTCTGTGGCCGATCTGATGGGCCGGGTGGCCGGCTGGCTGGAATCGTTGACCGGCAGCGGTTCCCGGACAATCGCCGTCACCCATCCCGCCGTCATCCGAGCGGCCATCCTGCTGGCCCTCGACGCTCCCGCAAAGTCGTTCTGGCGCATCGACGTCGGGCCGGTCAGCCGCATCGAGTTGCATCACCGCGGCGGTGCGTGGACCCTGCGGTCGCTCTGAGTGGATTCGCCGAAAACACAGTTGTTGGCGTGCAAGTGGCCGTTTTCCATCAACAACTGTGTTTTCGGCGACTCAGGGTTTTCGCGGCAGTATCGCGAAAACCTGCTTGGCGAT
>JBAPQQ010000195.1:0-11501 GCA_049280695.1 Mycobacterium sp. | reverse complement strand
GCGCAGGGCATCTGGATGCGCGGCGCCAGCCTGACCATGCTGCATCAGCCCACTCCCCGCACCGACCTGCAACGATGGGCGGAGGAGACCACCGGCGTCATCAAGATGATCGACGCCAGTGCCGTCGTCGTCTCCGAGCCGTTCATGGCCGCGGCGCCGGTGCTGCAGCAGTTGGGGATGCACGTGCTGACCGTCGCCGACCTGCTCGAGAGCCCCCCGGCCGACCCGGTGAAGACGAACGACGACGACATCGCGTTCATGCAGCTGACCTCCGGGTCCACGGGCTCTCCGAAGGCGGTTCGGATCACCCACGCGAACTTCGTCGCCAACGCCGAGGCGATGTTCGCCGGCGCCAACGTCGACCTCGACACGGACGTGATCGTGAGCTGGCTGCCGTGTTTCCACGACATGGGGATGACGGGCTATCTGACCGTGCCGATGTACTACGGCGTCGAGCTCGTCAAGTTCACGCCGATGGACTTCCTGCGCGATACGTTGTTGTGGGCGAGGCTGATCGACAAGTACAAGTGCACCATGACGGCTGCGCCCAACTTCGCCTACAACCTGTTCGCCAAGCGGCTGCGCCGGCAGGCAACTCCGGGCGATTTCGACCTTTCGTCGCTGCGGTGGGTGCTGTCGGGTGCCGAGCAGGTGGACCCCGGCGACGTGGAAGACCTGTGCGAGGCGGGCGCGCCGTTCGGGCTCAAGCGCGAGGCGATCGTGCCGGCCTACGGCATGGCCGAGTCGACGGTGGCGGTGTCGTTCACCGAAGAGGGCACCGGCATGGAAGTCGACGAGGTGGACGCGGACCTGCTTGCGGTGCTGCACCGGGCTGTCCCGGCGACCAGGGGCCATACGCGGCGGCTGGTCTGCCTCGGGAAGCCGTTGGAGGGCATCGAGGCGCGGATCGTCGACGAGGACGGCGCTGTGGTGTCGTCCCGGTGCGTGGGCGTCATTCAGGTGCGCGGCGGGTCGGTGACCCACGGCTACACCACGGTGGCCGGCTTCGTGTCAGCGCAGGACGAGCAGGGGTGGTACGACACCGGCGACCTGGGATACGTCACCGAGGCCGGCAGTCTCGTGGTCTGCGGCCGGGTGAAAGACGTCATCATCATGGCCGGCCGCAACATCTACCCGACCGACATCGAACGGGCGGCGGCCCGCGTCGCCGGGGTCCGGCCGGGGTGTGCCGTCGCGGTGCGGTTGGACGTCGGTCAGCCCCGCGAGACGTTCGCGGTCGCGGTGGAGTCGCAGGATTATCAGGACCCGAATGCGGTGCGGCGCATAGCGCACCAGGTGGCGCACGAGGTGTTCGCCGAGGTCAACGTCCGGCCCCGCAATGTGGTGGTGCTCGAGCCGGGGACGATCCCCAAGACGCCGTCGGGAAAGCTGCGCCGGGCGCATGCGCTGGCGCTGGTGAACTGATCGGACTGGCGCCTCCGGCGGAGTAAATTCCCGGGCAGGATGACCGATTACGACAACCAGCCCGGCCGCACGCCCCGACCGCAGCCGGAGCTGTCCCGGGCGCAGATCGAGGCCGACGAGGTCGATCTGCATGCCGGGCTGAGCGGAGTCGCCGGCATCGTGGCCGACGCCCGGCCGGTAGGAGAAATCCTCAGAGACGTCGCCGAATTCGCTGTACGCTCGATTCCCGGCGCCGACGGGGCGGGCGTCACGTTGATAGAGGGTTTCGACACGCGGCCGCGGATTCAGACCTGGGCGGTGACAGCGGCGTTCGTCGATGAGATCGACGCCATCCAGTACGCGCACCTCGACGAGGGGCCGTGCATCACCTGCATGCAGTTGCGGCGACCGGCAGTCAGCGGTTCGCTGGGAAGTGACCGTCGGTGGCCGCATTTCGGCGGCCGGGTGGCGCGGATGGGCGTCCACTCGGCGCTCGCACTTCCTCTTACCGTCGGCGACCAGGTGATCGGCGCGATCAACTCGTATGCGTACAGCCGCGACGCATTCGGGGAACACGCGGTGGAGCTGGGGTCGCAGTTCGCCCGCGCGGCGGCGGTGTCGGTGCACAACGCGCAGCTGCTGGCCGACGCCAGGGAGCGCACGGAGCGGCTGCAGCGTGCGTTGGTGAAACGCGCGGTGATCGACCAGGCGATCGGCATCATCCGCAGCAGGGTCGGCGCCAGCGCAGAGGAGGCATTCGAGCGGCTGACCAGGATCAGTCAGAGCGAGAACGTCAAGCTGCACCGGGTGGCCGAGCAGCTGGTGGAGGAGGCGGTGCAGCGCGCGCGGGTGCGGCGTGGTTAGTGCCGTGAGGCCGTTAGCGCCCTGATGTCGGACAGCAGCACGGGGCGGGAATGCCGGTCGGTCATCAGCCGCCGGGCGACGTCGGTGAGGTGTTCTCTGTTGCTGCGGGCGTAGTCGCGCAACAGGGCGAAGGCATTCTCCACGGGGACGTCCAGACTCTCGCGCAGGAAGCCCTTGGCCTGCTCGATGACGACGCGGTTGGCGATGGCGGCGCGCAACTGCGGCAGTACCGTCGCCGGGGTCGGGGGGTGTTCCTGCAAGATCGCGACGCAGGCGATGTGGGTCAGGGTCTGCCCGACGAGAAGGTCGGCGTCATTGAGGGCACCGCCGTGGCTGCCGAACAGCCCGAGTGCGCCCAGCACGGTGCCGGCGGCGCGCATGGGAAGCGCGTGCACTGAGCAGAAGCCGGCGTCGTGAGCGGCCGCCGCGAACTGGGGCCAGCGGTCTTTCTCGGCACTGATGTCGGCGACAGATACCGGTTGGCCGGTTGCGTAGCACTCCACGCATGGTCCTTCGGAGGCCTGGAGCTGGAAGAGTTCCAGTTCGCGGGCTTGCTCGGAGGTGGCGGCCAGCAGGTGAAGCTGTTCGAGTGGGTCGGCGAGCAGGAAGCCGGCGGCAGCGACGTCGAGCAGGCCGGCACAATGCTGGGTGAGCTCGGTGAGCAGGTCGACGACGTCGAAGTCGTGGAGCAGGCTGTCGACGAGGGTGACGACGGCGGCGAGTACCTGGGTTTCGCGGGGGGTCTCAGTCACCTTGTGCTCCTTGGTGTTTCGGAACCCGCATCAGTCGGCGTCCATTCTGAGCCGACGGTCGAGGATGTCGCGGGCGATGTCGGTGGCGCGGCGGCCGGTGGCGTAGGCATGTGCCCGGAGCCGCACGAGGGCTTCGGCGGGCTCGATCTCGAGTTGGGCGACGAGCATGCCGGTGGCCTGGCTGACCTCGGCGCGGGAGAGCGCGTTGAGCTCGGCCCAGGCGTTGCTGTTCGGGTCGGCGATGGCGGCCTGGAGGTCGGTGTCGAGGAGGTCGAGCAGCGGGATGCCGGCGAGCTCGGCGGCGACGATGGCTCCGGAGAAGTGGTCTGGCGGCAGTTGGCCCGGTCGTTCACGAAACAGGTCGAGGGCGCCGACGAACTCGCCGGCGAGAACCACCGGTATCCCGTAGATGCTCCTGATGTCGTGGAAGAGCATGGCCGGGCCGAAGGAGGGCCAGCGATGCTCGTGGGGGTCGGAGAGGTCGACGGCCAAGATCGGGGCTCGCTGGCTGACAGCGTCGACGCAGGGCCCTTCACCCAGCGTGAACTGCAGTTCGTCGTACATTCGCGCGGGCTCGCCGCTGGAGCCGAGGGTTCCGGTGGCGGTGCCGTGGAAGACGATGGAGATGGCGGCTGCGTCGATGTCGAGCAGGCCCACGCAGGCCTCGCACAGACGGTCGGCAGCCTCGAACCCGCGCCGGCCGTCGACGGCGGCGACGAGCTGATCTCTTATCGCCACATTCAGCCGAGGCGGCTACGGGGTGGCGTCATATCCTCAGCCTCCCCTAGTTGGCGGGCTTTGGCGAGGGCGGGGGACGAGTGTCGCGCGTGCAGGCGTTGGCCTGCTCCGCCTCACATCAAGTGGCAGTCGGAATGAGTAGTGCGACGTCGCTGTGCAGGTGCGCCAGCCCGCTATCGAGAGTGGCCAACTGCTCGTTGCGGCGTCGTGCGAGCTGGGCAAGGTAGGCATCCGTCACTTGTCGATGGCCGACCACACCCCCGGTCTCCACGTCAGCAAACGAGACGTCGTCAGGCCAGAACTCGTGGCGGTTAGCACTCTCGACCGCGTTGACGACATCCCGCGCGGCAGCGGCGGGTTGCCCCGACCGGAGGAGGAAGCGAACGAGACTTCCCTGCGAGGTCGGGCATGTCGCAAATGCTTCATCGGATGCCGATAGCCATTCCGCGGCGGCGTCGTGATGCACATGCTCCGCGACAACGAGTGCGATGAGCACGTTCGCATCGAGCAGTGCGGTCACTCCTCGTCCTCTAATGACCGCACATCCTCCGACGTCACGACGGTCCCGACGCTGACTAGAGGCAATCCCGTTCGGGGGTCTGTTGAAAGGTCGGTGGACGTGCCGGCTCCGAGGCCCCGTCGAACGAGGTCGGCAACCGTTTCGCTCAACGTACGGCGGGTGTCGCGCGCAATGGCCAGCGCCTGTTTGTGCAGGTCGTCGGGGAAATCTATGGTGGTGCGCACAGCCAAGTTTGCATCATTGCATCATGATGCGCCGATGCGGCCTGCGACGACGGCTCAATCCGGTTCGGCTGTCGCCGCTCCCGGCACGCGTCGCGCCACGGTCGCGTCCATGGTTTCCCGCAGCGCGGGCATCTCTTCGACCAACCGGTCGAGATCAGCGCGCCCGATCCGCAGCACCACGGCAGGCCCGGTCGTCGTCACGGTCGCGTTGCGCAGTTTCCCGCGTTTGAGCACGGATTCGCCGATCACCTCGCCCGGGCCCACCAGGGCAATACGGTCATCGCCGACGTACACCCCCGCCTCTCCGCTGAGCAGGATGTAGCAGGCGTGCGACGGAGTCCCCTCATGAATCAGCGGCCAGGGTCCGGACGTCGAGGTGCGCACTGCCGCTCGGACGAGGCGCTGCAGGTCTTCGTCCGAAAAATTCTCGAAGGAAGCGAACTCCCGTAGCCGACGGGCGTCTTCCTCTTGTGCCTTCGCATCGGCTTTCATAGTGGGCTCCTGATTCACGATGTGACCCTGACATCGAGGAGCCTAGCCAATGGTCCTTGTCTGTAACTCCAAACGCGCAGTAGATCTCACCCGGTCCGGCTCGACCACGAACTCGGCCTTCTGGATCAGTTCGTCCAGACTCCTGATGATCGGGTCACGCTGGAAGTCGAGGACGATCCCGCATTCGAGGTAGCTAACAGCCGACAGTCTTCGCGCGCCGCCGGCGGCGACCGCCTTGGCTAGACCACGGCGTCGTCCTCCCCCGTCAGGATCGCGATGATTGCCGACGCATCGACGATCACGCCGGGAGTCCCCGCTCGTCGTAGAGCAACGCAGCGTGATCCAGCTGCCCAGTCTCTGGGGTCATCCGGGCCGCGGTCTTGTGGCCGATTGCCAGGAGCCGGACCGCGAGATCGTCCACCTGCAGTCTGGCCAGTCGCTCGTTCACCGCAGTCGCCACGGCCTGTGCCTGGGACTCACCGGTGATCTTGGCGAGCTCCTTGACCGCTTCGTGGACCAATGGATCTTTGATGTTCAACGCCATGGTGGTACCTTCCTACCTTCATTTTGGTACCGCGATTGCGGCAGCGTGGTCACGATGCGCGTGCATCAACCGTCCGCAGCGCATTGCAAACATCGACGAAGCGGGCCCACTCAGCCTCGCTGACCCGGACTGAGCAATCCGCGATGGCACCGTCGCTGACGACGAGACCAGGTCGGACGGGTGCCAGAAGGGTTGCGAGCCTGGCGATCTGCCCAACCGGGCTGTCCTCAAAGGTCTCGAACCACCCTGTCCCCGATCCATGCCTGAGCACGTGCAGCGCCAGCGGCGATATCCAACGCAGGGAGTCGAAGTGCGCCCGTGCAGCGCAACGCCTGCTCCTCGAACCGATCGTCCCAGTACTCCGTCTGCCATCCATTCCAGAGATCGGGAAGCGCCTGGAAGAAGCCGAGCGTATCGGCGGTTTGCCACGCCCCGACTGTCTTTCGGGGCACATCGATGTGGACGCCGCCCTCGGGAATCTTGCCGAGTACCAGACGCCGAACACCGCGGCCGGGCAGGCGGTCGAGTAGGGCAGGTCCGTGCCAGGCCTTGCTGAGGTGCCACCACAGCGGCCACAACCGAAGCTGTCCAGTGGCGTCGACGACAGATACCAGGTGGCACAACTCATTTCGATCGCGGGCGAGCCGCAGCTTCGGACGCCGGTCCCACTCAGGCGTGCGCATCTGTGCTCCGACGTAACCCGCTAGCTCCAGCGTCCCGTCGTACGCCCAGCCGATCGCGTAGTCGGGCCAGATCTCGGCGAGCACGTGCATCATGGCGTTCGGGCATCTCCACCATCAGCGAGTCCCCGAAGAACAGCAACCTGCGGCGGTCAAGGTCTATCACCGCCCCGCCGTCGGCCCAGCTCGGGTCCACCCAGTCGTCCTTGGCACATGGCCGCAGCGACTGCGCGTACCGCAGCGCAAAGGCCGGCCCGCCGATCAGCGCATCGAGCATGCGGCAACCGGCCCAATGTGAGTAATAGAGCTGCCAGTTCTGATCTTTGACGACGACGAAATTCGCCCTGTTGCCCATGTCTCCTCGATCCGTCCCTT
This sequence comes from Mycobacterium sp., assembly GCA_049280695.1. GTDB lineage: Bacteria > Actinomycetota > Actinomycetes > Mycobacteriales > Mycobacteriaceae > Mycobacterium. The sequence continues at coordinate 4,908 of JBAPQQ010000195.1, read as the reverse complement.
GACGCCTCGCGATGACGCGTCGACTGACCCCGAGTCTGCGTGGAGGGTCCGACATTGATCTGTCGGTGACGGCGGGATTGTCTACGCCCGGCGGAAAAGTTCAGCTGGACGCCCTCGGGACCCGGCGGTCATCGCGCCCGTGGCGACGAGGTGCGGTTCCATCGTGCGCCGAAAAGTGTCCCGCTGCAGCGGCCGTCCGGCGATCGCCTCGTGCACTAATCGAAGTTCGCGCACTGTGAACTCGTCGTCGAGAAGATGGTCGGGGTCCGGCTCGTCCTCGTAGCGCGACCGGATGTGCCGCACCGCGAGCGCGATGATGTCGGTGTGGTCGTAGGGCAACCGTCCGGGACTATGAACGGGAACGAGCCGTGTCGTCGGCAACCGCGCCGCCAGGCGACCCACTTGGACCACGTCGACGTGTGCGACGGACAGCACCCAACCCCGGTCGTCGCGCTGCGGATCGTCGAATACACGCAACTGGCGCGGGCGCAGTCCACGAATCCCGGCCTTGAGACGCAGCGACCGGTCGACGGCGTCCGCCAGCGTTTCGCTCGGATACAAGAACGTGCCCGGCAATGCCCAGCCCATACCGCTTGGCCGGCGAACCTCGAGAACCACCAGCCCGGCTCCTGGGTCCATGGTCAAAACCGCGGTATCCACCGCGACTGACGGCCGCGGATAGTCCTCCAGGGATTTCCCGCTGCTGTCTTGGTAAGCACTCATGTCGGTGCCTCAGCGTACAGTGAGGTTGAATTAGCTCACGTTTGCGCTAAAGTGTTTCGGAGAAGGAGGTCACCACATGACTTCGCAGAACGATCGCATCGAGGGCGTCCTGCTGGCCACCGCGGCCGGCGACGCGCTCGGCGCACCTTACGAATTCGGCCCCGCCCGCGGACCGGAGCTCGAGGTCGACATGGTCGGCGGCGGGATCTGGGAGCCCGGCGAGTGGACCGACGACACCTCGATGGCCATTGCGATCGCCGAGGTCGCGGCCAGCGGTGCCGACCTGCGGACTGCAGCCGCGCAGGACAAGATCGTCTCCCGGTGGCAGGACTGGTCATTGGGCGCGAAGGACGTCGGCATCCTGACTCGAAGCGTGCTCTCCGCCGTCGCGCGTGCCGGCGACATCTCCGCGGCATGTGCGCGCACAGCAGCGGCCGCGCTGCACGAACGGACGGCGCGGACCGCGGGCAACGGTTCGTTGATGCGCACCGCGCCGGTCGCGTTGGCCTACCTCGACGACGAGGGCGCCATGATGCAGGCGGCACGGGCCATCAGCGAGCTCACGCACCACGACCCCGACGCCGCCGACGCGTGTGTGTTGTGGTGCTCTGCGATCCGCAACACCGTGCTCACGGGAGCACTCGATGTCCGAATCGGGTTGCGGCACCTTGATTCCGGGCGCCGTCAGCTGTGGACGACGCGTCTGGACGCGGCGGAGTCGTCGAAGCCGTCGGACTTCGCCAACAACGGATGGGTGGTTTCGGCGTTGCAGGCGGCCTGGTCGGCGATCGCCACCACGCCGGTACCCGCAGTGCGCGCGGAACATCTCCGGCTGGCCCTGGACACCGCGGTGCGCGCAGGACACGACACCGACACCGTCGCGGCCATTGCGGGCGGACTGCTGGGCGCCACCTATGGCGCGAGCGCGGTTCCGCTGCAATGGCGCATGCTGCTGCACGGCTGGCCTGACCTGACGGCGCATGGCTTGGCGAAGCTCGCAACCGATGTCGCACGGAAGGGCGCACCGGACGATTTCGACTTTCGCTATCCCCACTCGGCGGTCGACCTTTGCGCGCGCCACCCATACGACGACGGCGTTGTGCTCGGCGGGATTGGAGCGCTCCGTAATCTCCCCGACGGGGTGAATGCCGTTGTGTCGCTTTGCCGGCTGGCCGACGACGACATGCGCGGCGACATTCCCCACGTCGAGGTGCGCTTGATCGACCGTCCCGAGCACGATGAGAACCCGCATCTGGATCACGTGCTCCTCGATACGGTCCGCACGATCGAGCGATTCCGACGCGGCGGCCGGACGGTGCTCGTGCATTGCGTCGGCGCGTACAGCCGGACCCCGACCGTGGGTGCGTTATACGGGGCGCGGCTGCGCGGCGTCAGCGCCGACGAAGCCCTGCGCGACGTCACCGCGGTCCTGCCCGGCGCTTATCCGAACCGCGCCTTCCGGAAAGCGTTGCGGCGTTTGGTCCACCATGCGTGAGGACGGGTTGGTCTGGCGCGGGATCGTGGACCCGTCGCACTTGCGCCGCGAGGTGGTGATGGCGAGCCATCGCCTGGCCGACGCGGCCAAGGTGCGCGACTGGTCGACGGTCTTCGGTCTGCTCGACGACCCGGATCGGCGGGTGGACGTGAACTGGTGGCGGCCGGGCGGCACCGCGTGGTTCACGGTGCTGCATCAGGCGGCCTGGCACGGCGCACCCATCGACGTCGTGGTCGAGCTCGTCGCGCGTGGTGCGCTGAGGTCGGTGACGGACTCCCGGGGGCGCACGCCGTACGGCGTGTACCTCGACCGCTGCGCGACGAAAGACCTTGCCCACAAAGCAGGTTCGATGGCACGGGAGCTTCTCAAGCCACCGCCCTCTCCGATGCCGACGGACCAGGTGCGGGCTCTCGACCGTCATCTCGCGGCCGTGATCGACGCACGCATCAGCGGTGTGCTGTTCGACGATCCGCGGAAGGCGTTGCGGTATCCGCCGGTGGGGATCCTGCACGAGGTACCGGGGCAACAGCTGTGGTTCCCGGTGCCGGGGATGTACGGCGGGTTCCACATTATGCTGCGAGAGGATCGTCTCGACGTCAGGAGTTGGTGCCGGGTGGCGGGCGGATCGGGTCAAGCGCATAGAGTGACCGACGAGGGCGCGACTCTTGTCGACGAAGGATTCGTGTGACGGGACGAGAGCCTCACCCGCGGAATTCCCCATCCGTCGTCTCGTGCCGTTTCGCTCGCTCGTACGATGAATTGCCCCTCTTACCGAACCATTGGCAGCCCAGGCAGGCCGCACGTTCGCCGGAAGGCACGGCGTCGAGGACGATGCCGGGATGCTGAGACGGCCATTTCTCAGGGTCGTCCCCATAGACGGATTCGTATGTGCGGCGCAGATATTCCCGTTGCTCCCACAATCGCCGCGCGATATTCACGCCGGTCGAACCACGCTTCCAGTCGACCCAGCTGGTCACCATCGCCGGCGGAAACATTGCGTCCCAATAGGGCCCCCAGGTACTCGAGTAGCCGGCCGACCATCGCGTCGACGGCATCTTGGGTCCTTTGTTCGGCCCGGTCATTTTTCCCTCCTCACGAACGTGTCGCGGTGCGGCCTCAGACGCCGCAAAGCCAACCAGAACTCGGGGTTCGGATTGGCGTCCGGTATCACCGCGCGGATGTCTTGAAGTGCTTCGAAGATGTCGATGTCCCGCCGTCGTGAGCCGTACAGCGTGGCGACAGCGGGTGCGCGGTTGTGCACCGTCGAGTCATGGATGAACACCTCGTGGCCCTCGGCGCGAAGTCCCTCGATCGCCCGCACGGTGTCGAGGAGGACGAAGTCCAGATTGGCGTTCGCGGCTCTCTCACTGGCCAGTCGCACGTCGAGATGCGTTACCCCACAGGGAATGAACCCGTCGGCGACGGGGCACAACGAGACGACGGCGTCGACGCCCTTGGGCAGGTTGCGAAGCGAGGCGACGACACCGATCCACACGAAGTCGTCGCGGGGATGACGCACTGGCCGCGGATGTTCGCGCCAGGCTCCGTGGGAGTAGTCGAACCAGGAAATGACCTCGGGATCGACGATCTTCGTCGCGAGGTGGGCCAGGCAGTGCGTGTTGAGCCCCGGCCAGCCCTTCAACGCCAGCCGCCAGTGCCACGGCACGGCCGACATACCGTAGAGGGCGCCGAGCAGTGCACCTGCGGCAGAGGCGACGGTGTCGGTGTCACCACCCGCGCGGACGGCGGTTTCCAGGGCCAGCCGAAGATGGTCGGCGCGGAACACCTCGGCAGCTGGATCCTCGGTCGGTACCGGTGTTGCGGCGATGGCGGACCACGCGCATTGCAGCGCGGGCACCACGCGGCTGTTGGTGTCGGCGAAAGCCGAAGGCTGTACTTTTTCCGCTTCCTCGATCCGTGAGCGCCACAGGTCTTGCCGCTCAGAATCGATGTGGGGCAGACCGATTCGGACGTCCAGCTGTCCGGTCAAGACGGCATGGCGGATGGCGGCGGACCACAGCACGCAGGCGTCGGCGGAGTCGGGGTCGGGATGGGTGAGTCCGACGATCGCACGGGCTGCGGCGACGAGTCCAGGTTCGTCGTCGAGGTAGCCGAGCGCGAGCGGTGCCGCGCGCGTCACCGGACTGCTACTGGGAAGCCGATCTGCCGTGTGATGCAATGTGGCGGCCGCGCTGGAGGTAGCACCGCTCTGGCTTGGAGCACGCAGGACTTCCCATGTCTGGGGGTCGACGTCCTGGGCGTTGCGCGCCCACCACTGCCACCGTCGGAAAATGGCATCAAGCGACTTCTGGAAGCGCAGATCGGCTCGAGCCGCCAATGACTCGGCGATCGCAATGGCCATCGCGGTGTCATCGGTCCATTCGCCGGGCCTAAACGGGCCGCGGCCGCCTCCGATCATCGCGACGGGGTGATTCGGTGGCACTAGCCCACGGAACTCATACCCGGCGCCGAGTGCGTCACCGGCCGCAGCTCCGACGAGGGCGCCAATAGCGCGATCACGTTGAATATCAATGAGATTGAACCTTGACGGGTCCACGACAACTCCCCGGACACTCCCGGGCCTTCGGTGCGAAGGCGCTCTTGCCGGCACCGGTTGGTGCAGGCCGCTTCGTCATCCGAGCCACCCACGAGCGTGGGGTTGGCGCACCGTCAAGTCGGAGCTTGGCGAC
>JBAPQQ010000194.1:0-4239 GCA_049280695.1 Mycobacterium sp. | reverse complement strand
GCTCACCGCGATGGCCGGTCAGGCGGTCGGCTCTGTTGCGATGGCACAAGACGATCATGCCCGCGCCATCGTGGACCTCCGCGACGCCGCGGGCAGGTGGGCCGATCTCGAATCGCCCTTCGAAGTGGCGCGCTGCCAGGTCTTGATCGGCAGGGCGCTGAGGGCGCTGGGCGACGAGGAGTCCGCGGTCGCCGAGTTCGAGGCCGCGTCCGGGAAGTTCGCCGAACTCGGTGCCGGTCCCGCCGAGCGAGAGGCACGCCGACTGCTGCGGCCGTCCGCACCCGCGGGTCTCACCGCGCGCGAGGTCGAGGTGCTCAAGCTGGTCGCCGCCGGCAGGACCAACCCGGAGATCGCGTCCGAACTCGTCCTCAGCGAGAAGACGGTGGCCCGGCATCTGTCCAACATTTTCGCCAAGCTGCAGGTCGGGTCCCGGACGGCGGCGGCGGCGTTCGCCTTCGACCATCACATCGTCTGATCGCTGTCGGTGCGGCCGGCGAGGTACTGCAGCAGCCGCGGGTCCGTCGAGCGTATTCGGTCGACCTCCTCGCCGCCGTCGCACTGATACAGCGCGACGATCACGGCCCTTTCCCCACGGTGCACCACCCGCCACACCGCGCCGGTGTCCGTCCAGCGTTGCAGGACGGCGACGGGGTCGTCAGTGGTCATGTCCGCACCGCGCAAACGCTAATGTCGCTACTTCGCAGCGAAATTCGCGTGCTACCAGCTGATCGAGCGGACCATCCGACGACGTGATCGACACCTCCTCGTCGCGAGGTTTATTCGCCCTTCATTCGGCGGCTATGAGCAACAACCGTACGCTCGGCGCATGACGAACCTGCTGTTCAACCCCGACACCTACGACCCGGTGCAATTCGATCCCGAGACGCGGCGCCAGCTTCGGGCCGTGATCGACTGGTTCGAGGCGCGCGGCAAGGCGAAGCTGCTCCGCGACGACCTGGACGCGGTCTGGGTGTCGGACTTCCTGGACCTCGTCAAGCAGCAACGGACCTTCGCGACGTTCCTCACGCCGTCGGAGTACGGCATCGGCAATCCGAACAAGCGCTGGGACACCTCGCGCAACGCCGCGCTCAGCGAGATCCTGGGGTTCTACGGGCTGGCGTACTGGTACGCCGAGCAGGTCACCATCCTGGGCCTCGGACCGATCTGGCAGAGCGACAACATCAAAGCCAAGGAGCGCGCGGCCGAGCAACTCGAGGCCGGCGGTGTGATGGCGTTCGGCCTGTCCGAACGCGAGCACGGCGCGGACATCTACAACACCGACATGGTGCTCGATCCCGTGGGCGAGGACGGTGTTGCGTTCCGTGCCTCGGGGGAGAAGTACTACATCGGCAACGGCAATGTGGCAGGAATGGTTTCGGTATTCTCGCGCCGTTCCGACGTCGACGGCCCCGACGGCTACGTGTGGTTCGTCGCCGACAGCGGTCACGACGCCTACGAGCTGATCGGCAACGTCGTGCACGGCCAGATGTATGTGAGCAACTTCCGGCTCAACGATTACCCCGTGCGCGAAGAGGACATCTTGTGCACCGGCCCGGACGCTTTCTCGGTAGCGCTCAACACGGTCAACGTCGGCAAGTTCAACCTGTGCACGGCCTCGATCGGCATGTGCGAGCACGCGTTCTACGAGGCGATCACACATGCGAACAACCGCATCCTGTACGGCAACCCGGTCACCGACTTCCCGCACGTGCGCGCCGGCTTCGTCGACGCCTACACCCGGCTGGTCGCGATGAAGTTGTTCAGCGACCGCGCAATCGACTACTTCCGCAGCGCCAGCCGCGACGACCGTCGATATCTGCTGTTCAACCCGGTGACCAAGGCCAAGGTCACCTCCGAAGGCGAGAAAGTGGTCGTTCTGCTGTGGGACATCCTGGCCGCCAGAGGCTTTGAGAAGAACACCTACTTCAGCGAGGTCGCCCGGCTGATCGGTGCGCTGCCCAGGCTCGAGGGCACCGTGCACGTCAACGTCGCGCAGATCTTGAAATTCATGCCGAACTACCTGTTCAACCCGGTCGACTACCCGCAAATCGGTACCCGCACCGACCCCGCCGACGACGTGTTCTTCTGGGCGCAGGGGACGGCCGGCGGCGCGTCCAAGGTGCGGTTCGCGGATTGGACCACTGTCTACGAAAAGTATTCGGGCATACCAAATGTCGAACGCTTCTACGAACAAGCTCGCGCGCTCAGGGAGCTACTGACCACGGCTGCACCGGACGCCGAGCAGATGCGCGACCTCGACTTCACTCTCGTCCTCGGCCACCTGTTCACACTTGTCGTCTACGGCCAGCTGATCCTCGAGCAAGCCGACCTGATCGACCTCGACCGTGACGTGCTGGACCAGATCTTCGACTTCCAGGTCCGCGACTTCTCCGGGTATGCGATCGCGTTGCACGGCAAACCGAGTTCGTCGACGGCTCAACAGGACTGGGCAGTGGCGGCGGTGCGTAAGCCGGTCACGGACGGGCGACGCTTCGAGCGTGTCTGGGAGCAGGTAAAGGCCTACGACGGCGCCTACCAGATGCGCCCGTAGCAGCTACTCGCCGGCTTGCGTCAGTTCGTCGCCCCACACCGCACGGGAGCCCGAGTCACCGATCCGGTACACGGTGATCAGCGTCGAGATGCCCACCGCCAGCGCGAGGATCGCCACGATCACCGGCCACACGACCCGGCGCTTCTCGGCGCGTGCCTCGGTGACATGCAGCACCGCCAGTGCGATCGCGACGACCACCAGCGCGACGGAGAAGTAGATCATCCACGGGCCGCGATCGGCATGCGTGCGCAGAATTTCGCTGGGATCGCGCTGACGATCGAACAGCCACTCGCCGGCCTCGATGGTGAGTTGCGTCAACCCCGCGGTCACGACTGCCAGCGCGAGGACCAGCCACACCAGCCGGCGGCGCGCTGCCGGCCAGATTCCGCACAACATTTCCAACAGCGCGGTCAGCGGTGCCAGCACCACGATTGCGTGGACGAGCAGGACATGGGCCGGAAGGCCCGAGACAGTGGTCACGAGTGCTCCTCGCTGTCGGATGTGCGGCGACATCAGGCTTACGGCACGCTTTTGGCTGTTTTGCGTGCAGGTAACCTGATTTCGGCGACGATACGCGCTCATCCTGGCACGAAACTGGCCGGACGTCCGGCGAGATCAGGCTTACGACACGCTTTTTGGCTGTTTTGCGTGCAGGTAACCTGATTTCGGCGACGATACGCGCTAGCTGCGCTGACCCAGGACCAGCGCTGTCTCGCGGTGCAGCCGGCCGAAGTTGTAATACGCTGCGCAGGCCCCCTCGGGGGAGACCATGCAGGTGCCGATCGGTGTCTCGGGCGTGCAGGCGGTGCCGAACACCTTGCACTCCCAGGGCTTGATGACGCCCTTGAGCACCTCGCCGCACTGGCACGCCTTGGGGTCGGCTACCCGCACGCCGGGCATGTCGAAGGTCAGCTCCGCGTCGAACTCGGCATAGTCGCGATGAACCTTCAGCGCGCTCTGCGAGATGAAACCGAGGCCCCGCCACTCGAAATGAGGTCGCAGCTCGAACGTCTCGGCCATCAACTTCAGCGCCTGGGTATTGCCCTCCGGACGCACCACGCGGGTGTACTGGTTCTCCACCTCGCAGCGCCCGTCACGGATCTGCGCCAGCAGCATGTGCACCGACGCGAGGATGTCCAGCGGCTCGAAACCCGCCACCACCATGGGCTTTCCGTACACCTCGGGAACGAACCGGTACGGCCGCAAGCCCACGACGGTGGACACATGGCCCGGCCCCAAGAAACCCGACAGTCGCAGGTCCGGAGATTCCAGGATCGCCTTGATGGGCGGGACGATCGTGACGTGGTTGCAGTAGACGCTGAAGTTCTTGACGCCGAGCGCGCGGGCGCGCACCAGGGTCACCGCCGTGGACGGCGCCGTCGTCTCGAAACCGACGGCAAAGAAGACGACGTGCCGGTCCGGGTTGTCGATCGCGACCTTGAGCGCGTCCAGAGGCGAGTACACGAACCGGACGTCCGCGCCGCGCGCCTTCGCCTCGATCAGGTTGCCCTTGGAGCCCGGCACGCGCATCATGTCGCCGAACGTCGTGAAGATGATGCCGGGCTGCTCGGCGAGCCACATCGCATCGTCCACGCGTCCCATCGGGATCACGCACACCGGGCAGCCCGGACCGTGAACCAGTTCAACCGATTCCGGCAGCAGAGGCTCGATCCCGTGCCGGTAGATGG
>JBAPQQ010000193.1:0-4821 GCA_049280695.1 Mycobacterium sp. | reverse complement strand
GGCATCGGCGGTGGCGAACGGAGCGATCGCGAGCGCGGTCGCCAAGCCCATCCCCGCTAGTAGCTGTGCTGCCGCGATTCGGGTCAGTCGCATGATGCTCCTCGTTCTCTTGCAGTGAGCGGACGCTGTCGACCAGCGTGACCATAAATCGGTTTATGGTGATCCCACCATAACACAATCTATGTTATGGTCAAGTCAGCGATTTCACGGAGCTGGCGAAGGGAGGGCCGTTGACATCGGCTTCGCGGCAGGCTTACTTCGAGACCGGCCTGGCGGTGCTGGCAGACCTGGGTTACGGCGGTCTGAAGTTGATCGAGGTGTGTGAGCGGTTGGGTGTGACGACGGGGTCCTTCTATCACCACTTCCGCGGCTGGCCCACCTACGTCAAGGACTTGGTGGCGTATTGGGTGGAGGCCCACACCACTGCGCTGGTATCGCTCGCCAAGGCCGACGCGGACCCTCGCCGCCGGATCGGCAATCTCTGCCAGGTCGGGTTGATGCTGCCGCACGGGGCGGAGGCGGCGATCCGCGCGTGGAGTGCCGCCGACCCAGAGGTGCGTGCCGCGCAGATCCAGGTCGAGCAGGCGCGATTCGACATCATGTACGAGTCGGCCCTCGAAATCCTCGGCAACCGGCGACAAGCGGAAGTCTTCGCCCAGTGGGCGCTGTGCCTGCTCGTCGGCTACGAGCAGACGACGCTGCTCCGCGATCCCGCCGCGCAGTCCTGGATCATCGACCAGCTTCTCGACGCGCTCGACTCCGGCCGCTTCACCTCGGTGCCCGACGACAAGGCACGATCACGGCGGCTCAGCACATGAAGGTGGGACTCTATTCCGATCTGCGCAACCCGCGGAGATGGCGCCGGGACATGACCGGGACGTCTGCGATCCTATGGCGTGGGATCGTACTGCGACCTGGGATAGTTGCTGCCGGTGGGATTGTATTGCGACCCGGGATAGTTGCCGCCGACAGGACCAGGATCGTCGACGCCCGGCGTCGCGATGATCGAGTCATGCCCGGGCGTATCGCATACGGTGCTTAGCCCCTGGTCAACGCACTGGGGGTCAGCTCCGGCAGCGGGCGCTGAAGCAATTGCCGCGGCGACGGCGCCAGCAGCCATCAATGCCATTACCGATGTGTTTCGTTTATACATTTTAGAACCTTCCGCGGCTAAGCGCGTCCTTGCGCTAAGCCATCGTCCCGCGCGGTTTTCGCGCTACAGCAAGGACCCGGGGCTGGGCGTTCAACCACCGTTCGGCAGAAATCCTTGCTGACACTGACGTCAATACCCTTCTCGGGCAGGGCGCAAACATCACTGACCCGTCGGGCAGGTGCTCGCCGCCTCGCGCAGCCGATCCGCCGACGCCGCATCGATCGGTAGCGAGTATCCCCGCAGGACCGCCGCGAACTGCACCGAATATTGGCACCAGAACGCGTGGTTCGGCGGCATCCACGTGGACGGCCCCTGGTCGCCCTTGTCCTGGTTGGCCGCACCGGCGACTGCGAGCAGGTTGGCCGGGTCGTTGGCGAACCGCTCCCGCATGTCGTCCGTCCAGCCGCGTGCACCCAGGTCCCACGCCAGGGCCAGCGGAACGATGTGGTCGATCTGCACCGAGGCTCCCGTCTGCTCGCCGCGCACGAACGCGATCATGGCGTTGGTGTAGGGATCATGAAGAGTGCCCGTCGCGACTGCATGCGGGCAGCGCTTGATCGACGCGTAGGTCTTGTCGGCGAGGTCGCGGTCGAGGATGTCGTTGCGGGTGTCGCAGCCGTTGTGTCCGCCCGGTGCGTCGGTGGCGTCAGTCCAGGCGTCGCCGAACGCGGCGCGACGGTAGTCATAGCCGCGGATGCGAATGGGGATCACCGCGATTCCGTCGAGCACGTCGGTGCCCGGGGCGACGGTGGGCATGTCGGCCTGCGCGACGAACGCGTCCGAGCGGTGCCGCCACGCCGACGTACCGGCCTGGTAGGCGACGAGCAGCGTGACGACGACGGCCGCGGCCAGCCAGAGCCAGGTTCTGCGGCTCATGCCTTGTCCAGGTAGTCGACGCGGTCGTCGGTGGTGAATCGAGCTGCCAGCGTTGCCATTCCAGGGCTTGTCGGGTTCTTCTGATACGCGGCCTCGCAGAACTCACGGGCCGCTTCGATGATCTCTCGATGCTCGGCCAGCGACAAGAACCTCAATGTGACGGGCCGGCCGGATTGACTGAGGCCCAGCACATCTCCCTCGCGGCGCTCCTCGAGATCGAGGTCGGCGAGTTCGAACCCGTCCAGCGTGGCGGCGACGGCTTTCAGCCTCCGGCCAGCCTGCGACCCCTCGGGAAGCCTTGTCGCAAGCAGGCACAGGCTGGGATGGCGGCCACGTCCGATCCGGCCGCGCAGCTGATGCAGCTGACTGATGCCGAACCGGTCGGCGTCCATCACGAACATCACCGTCGCGTTCGGGACGTCGACGCCGACCTCGATGACGGTGGTGCACACCAGCACGGCGATCTCACCGCTGCGAAAGCCGGCCATTACCGCGTCTTTCTCGTCGGCCGGCAGCCGCCCGTGCATCAGGCCCAGCCGCAGCCCGGACAGCGGACCGCGCCGCAGGTGATCGTACATCTCGAGGACCGTGGTAGCCGGCGGCCCGCCGTCGTGGGATCCCGGCGTGTCGCTCTCGTCGATGCGGGACGCCACCACGTAGGCCTGCCGGCCGGCCCGCACCTCTTCGCCGATGCGCGCCCACGCACGATCCAGCCATTTCGGCTGCGCCTTGATGAAGATCGTGTTGGTGGTGATGGGTTGACGGCCGCGCGGCAGTTCCCGAAGTGTCGACGTCTCCAGGTCGCCGTAAACGGTGAGCGCGACCGTACGCGGAATCGGCGTCGCGGTCATCACCAGCAGATGCGGTGTCACGCCCTCGGGAGCCTTGGCCCGCAGCCGATCTCGTTGCTCCACGCCGAACCGGTGCTGCTCGTCGACGACGACCATGCCGAGCGACTTGAACTCCACGGCGTCCTGCAGCAGTGCATGCGTGCCGATGACGATGCCGGCTTGACCGCAGGCCACCTCGTCACGGACCTGACGCTTCTGCTGCGGCGACATCGATCCGATCAACACGGCCACGCCGGTGGCTGCCTCGGCGCCACCGAGCTGGCCGGCCATTGCAAGCGGGCCGAGTACGTCGCGAACGGAGCGGGCATGTTGGGCGGCAAGCACTTCCGTCGGCGCCAGCAGCGCGCACTGGTAGCCCGCGTCGACCATCTGCAGCATCGCCAGAATCGCCACGATCGTCTTGCCGGAGCCGACCTCGCCCTGCAGCATCCGGTTCATCGGCCGGCTGCCGGCCAGTTCGGTTGACAGCACGTCGCGCACGTCGCGCTGTCCGCCGGTCAGTTCGAAAGGCAGTTGCCGCTGCATCGCAGCCATCAAGCCGTCGTCGCGACGCGGTGCGGCCGGACCGGTCTCGCTCAGCTCGCCGTGTCGCCGTGCCACCAACGCCCATTGCAGCCCCACCGCCTCGTCGAAAGTCAGCCGCTCCTGGGCGCGGTCGCGCTCAGTCGCGTTCTCGGCCAGGTGAATGGCGCGCAATGCCTCGTCTTCGGAGATCAAATGCCGTTGCCGCAGAACCGATTCCGGCAGTGGATCATCGATGGGGTCGAGTACCGCGAGAACTTGGCGCACACATGCGTAGATGTCCCAGCTCTGCACCTTGGCGCTGGCCGGGTAGATCGGAAAGAACTCCCGCTCGAACGCGGCCAGCAGGTCGTCCTCCCCCGCTGCTCCGGATGCGGTGGCGATTGCCTTCAGCGACTTGGTTCCCGGCGTCTTGCCGCTAGGCGACTTGAGGACAAGAAACTCTGGATGGCTCAACCGCATTTCGCCCTTGCGGTGCTCGATCTCGCCGGACAACATGAGGCGAGTTCCTTCAACGAGTTTGTCGAGCATCCACCCGGCATTGAAGAAGGTGGCGGTCACCTTCGGCCGATGTTCGCCCAGCGTCACCCGCAGCCACTTGGGTTTCGGATTCTTGGGCCGCGGCTTCATGTCACCGAATTCGGCCTTGGTGATGACGTCGACGAACGTGACGTGCTCGCCTTCGTCGAGGTCGAGGTCGTCGTCCTCACCGCGCACCGACATACCCTCGGCGTACTTGCGGGGGTAGTGGCGCAGGAGATCATTGACGGTGCGAATGCCGAAGTTCTCCTCGAGCTTTCGCGCCGTCTTTCGGCCGAGCAGGTGGTCGAGGCGGTCGTCGAGCGTGGCCACCCCTACTCCACTCCGATCAACAACGCGTCACCGCGATGCCCGGTGTGGTACGCCACCAGCTCGGCGCCCGGATGGTGACGGTGCACGTGCGCCTGCAGATCTTCGGCCACTGCGTGGTCGACACCGGCCCCGATCAGCACCGTCACCAGTTCGCCGCCCGCGCCGAGCAGAAGGTCGAGCAGGCGCCGGGCCGTCGCGGCGATGTCGTGACGGACCACCAGCACCTCGTCGCCGGCGATCCCCAGACCGTCACCCGGTTCGCACGGCCCGGCGAACGTCAGCGCTTCCTCGTCGGCGACCCGCACCGACGCACGCCGGGTGCCTCCTGCCGCCTGCGCCATCGAATACCCGTCGTCGACGACGGTGCGGCCCGGTTCGTGCACGGCAAGCGCCGCCAGCCCCTGCACCATCGAGCCGCTGGGCACCGGCACGACGTCGAGTCCCCAGCCGGTGGCTGCGGTGCAGCCCGCGACCAGCTCCTCGGCGGCGACGAACCCGTTGGGCAGCACCAGCACCTGGCCGGCGCCGGTGTCCACGACCGCGCGCAGCAAGTCCTTGGCGCTGATC
>JBAPQQ010000192.1:0-1587 GCA_049280695.1 Mycobacterium sp. | reverse complement strand
TGGCGGGTCAGCAGGGAGGGCGTTCATCTCTACGCTGACCGCAGTCGCCAACTCGGCGACGCCGAATCCGATCGGCGTGACGTCCTGCTCAGCTGCGGCGCCGTGCTGGACCATTGCGTCGTGGCGTTGGCGGCACACGGTTGGCACACCCGCCTCCGGCGCTTCCCAAACCCCTCCGACCACGACCATCTGGCCTTGATCGAAATCATCGAAGCGCCTGCCACCGAACCCAGCAGGGAGCTGGCGACTGCCATCTCACGCCGCCGTGCCGACCGCCGCCGGTACGGCGCGGGTCCGATCCCCTCCGGCACGCTGGAACTGCTCTATATCCGCGCCGCCCGGCGCCAGGTCACGCTGGGCGTGGTCCCCGCCTTGAGATGGTCCCGCCGGGACGACACCGGTGTGGCGCTGCGGTACGGCGAGACGGCGGGCAACGCGGACGCCACGCATGGGCACGACGGTGTGCTGCTGGTGCTCGGAACCGACACCGATGAAGACTCGATGCGACTGCAGGCCGGTGAGACCATGAGCCGGCTCCTGTTGTCAGCCAACGCGTTGGGACTGGCCAGTTGCCCGCTTACCGACCCACTGAAGCAGACCCGCGACCGTCTGGCGCTCGCATGCGAGGTGTTCGACGGCGACGGGTATCCCCAAGCCCTGATCCGATTGGGGCAAGCACCGGCCGACGGCGACCCGCTGCCCGTGGTCGAGCGATTATCGCTTGCCGAGACGACGAGCTGGGACACCAGCGGGCCGGCAGCGTGGCGTTCCGCCCGCCCCGGTCGGTAGACAGACAGCCGACATACCTGGGTATCGTGCCGACGTGACGTTGCGCGACCACGGCGACCCCGGCGACGCCCCCTCGGTGCCGCCCCCGCTGACACCGGTCGTGAATCCCCGGCGACCATCGGCTGCCGAGGAGGCGCGGACGATCGCAGCCTCCACCAACACCGCGACGCTCGCGACATTGACGGCCGATGGCGATCCGTGGGCGTCGTTCGTCACCTACGGCCTGCTGGACGGCGCGCCGGTGCTGTGCGTGTCCCGGATGGCCGAGCACGGTCGCAACCTCGACCACGACCAGCGCGCCAGCCTGTCCGTGGTCGCGCCCGGGGCGAACTCCGACCCACTGGCCAGTGGCCGAATCACGTTGGCCGGCAAGTCAGAACAACCGGTCGGTGACGAACTCTCCGCTGCTCGCGATGCGCACCTGGCCGCGGTGCCTGCTGCGAAGTACTACGTCGACTACAGCGACTTCTCGCTGTGGGTGCTTCGCGTGCAGCGGGTGCGATGGGTGGGCGGATACGGCCGGATGGACTCGGCGACTGGTCCGGACTACCTGGCCGCGGCGCCCGACCCGGTGCAACCGCACGCTGGCCCCGCGGTCGAGCACCTCAACGCCGACCATGCCGACTCGCTCGTCGCGATGGCCAGGACCCTCGGCGGGTTCGGGGACACTGACTCCGCAACGTGCACGGCCATAGACCGCTACGGCCTGGATCTGCGAGTCCACACCCCCCGCGGAATCGCCTACACCCGTATCGGTTTCGCCGACCCGATCACCTCGATAGGCGAACTGCGCCCGGC
>JBAPQQ010000191.1:0-1978 GCA_049280695.1 Mycobacterium sp. | reverse complement strand
GTCGGAAGTGAGGCGGATGTCCTCGGTCAAGCTCATCGAGCTATTTTCTCCTCGCGTCCGGAGGTTTCTCCCAGATCATCTCGGCGACGGCGCTGCCCGCGTCGCGCGCCTTGGACTCGTATTTGGTCACCGGCCGCCGGATCGAAATCGGCAGCGCATCGCCGGCTGACACGCGGCGCAGTCCGGCCTCGGCATCGCCGAGAAGTCCGATCTGCTCCGCGTACCCCTCGTGGTCAGTGGCGACGTGCAGGATTCCGCCGGCCTTCAGCCGGTCGGCGATCAGCGTGACGGTGCCGGGCTGAATCAGGCGGCGTTTGTGGTGTCGCGCCTTCGGCCATGGGTCCGGGAAGAACACCCGCACCCCGGTCAGCGACGCCGGCGCGATCATGTGCTCGAGCACGTCCAGGCCGTCGCCGCGGATCAGGCGGATGTTGGCGATCTGCTCACGGTCGACGGCGCCGAGCAGCTGAGCGAGCCCCTTGCGGTACACCTCCACCGCGACGACGTCGCAGCCCGGCTCCTCTTTGGCCATCGCTGCGGTGGAAGTGCCTGTGCCACAACCGATTTCGAGTACGAGCGGCGCGCAGCGGCCGAACCAGCCTGCGATGTCGAGCGGCTCGGGGCCGGCGTCCATGCCGAGTTCGGGCCACAGCCGGGCCCAGGTCCGCTGCTGGGCGTCGGTGAGGCCGGCGCGGCGGGACCGGAAACTGGTCACCCGGCGGGGCAGATGCGGCGGCCTCTCCACCTGGGAGACCCCGTCGCACTGCGTTTGCATCCGTCAATGGTGACGCATCAACGAGGCGGCCTGAATATGCGGTGCAGATTGATACCCAACAGTTGCCTTCGGCGCGGTCAGCGCGCGGGTGTGGACGAGGGGGGCGCTGCCGTTGTCGAGTGCGAGCTGGGCGGGGCTGACCAGTTCCAGGCCCGGCGAGCCGTAGAACACGGCGTCGTTGACCGGATGCAATCCGCGCGCGCCGAGTTCCTGCAGCGCCAGCGACGACGTCAGCGACCCGTATGAATGGCCCAGCAGGGTCAGGTGAGCGTTCGGGTTGTTGGTGCGCACCCGCTCGAGGAAGCCGGCGAGGTCCGGGGGCGGCGGACCTCGCGGTGTCATCGGTCATGGTCTGCCACACGTCGTGCAGAGCGGCATTGTCCAGGCCCTGTTCGTTGAGCGGGTTGGGCGGCGGCGTGTAATCCAGGTAGGCGATCGCGGCGGCCGACACCGGCTTGCCGGCGATCCTCAGCTGCCGCAATTTCTCCAGGCGCAGGTTGCTCGCTTCGCTGACCATGCCCGGCAGCGACTCGCGGGTCGTCGAGCCGACTCCGGGCACGGCGACCGACACGTTCGCAGCGGTGTCCGGGTTGCCCACTGCGATGGCGGCGAGCAGCTGCTTGCTCGGCGTCCGCAGCGACTGCTCTATGGCCCCGATGTCCGCCAACCGGTTCCTGGCGTCGTTCAGCTCGGTGACCATGACGCTCAGCGATGGCGGCAGCTCCTCGCGGGTCACGTAGGTCTCGGCCGCCAACCAGTCGACAACCGGCTGCAGCTGGTCGACTCTGGCCTGCGTCTCGGCGCGCAACTGCCGCATCCGCTCCAGATTGGCGTCACCGGCCACCTGGCTGGGGTGAGGCCCTCGTCGCCGGCGGGCGGACCCACGTCCTGTGCAATCGGCTCCTTTCCGCCCGCCATGTCGATCGCGCGGGCCAGCTCCCCGTCGACCCGGTTGGCCTCCGCGAGGATCGATTTCAGTTGCGGTTGCAGCACGTCGACGGCCGCTTGCCGCGTTTGGGTCCCCGCGGAACCCCGGACCCGGTCGCACGGTGTTGGTCAGTTCGTCGATCTGCATCACGAGGTCGGCGGCCTGTTGCTGCAGCCGGTCCAGCCGGCCCTTGACGCCTTCGATGCTGTCGGCGGCCTGGTCGGCCGCGAGCGCCACGGCCAGCGCCTCGCGGCCGTGGGCGTCGAGGTCTGCTC
>JBAPQQ010000190.1:0-9046 GCA_049280695.1 Mycobacterium sp. | reverse complement strand
CGCACGATGCTCGCCGTGCGCCGTCGTCACCCGGCATTCGCCACCGGCACGTTCAGGGAGTTGGGCGGCTCGAACCCGTCGGTATTGGCGTACCTGCGCGAAGAGGACGACGACCAGGTGCTGTGCGTCAACAACCTGTCCCGCTTCCCCCAGCCGATCGAGCTGTACCTGCAGCACTGGAACGGCTACACCCCGGTCGAACTGACCGGCCACGTCGAGTTTCCGCGCATCGGCCACCTGCCCTACCTGTTGACGCTTCCGGGCCACGGGTTCTACTGGTTCGGATTGCGGATGTCGGAGGAGGTGCAGCGATGACGAGCTTGCCGTTCGTGGACTGGCTGCCGCGTCAGCGCTGGTACGCCGGGCGCAGCAAGGAACTGTCCGCCGCGGAACCGGCCCGGGTCGTGCCGCTCCGCGACGACATCGACCTGATGCTGGTCGACGCGTCCTACACCGACGGGTCGTCGGAGCGCTACCAGGTGATCGTGCGGTGGGACACCGCGCCGCCTTATGAGTACAACACCGTCGCGACCATCGGCAGCGTCGGGGACCGCAGCGGCTACGACGCGCTGTACGACCCGGAGGCAGCGCAGTTCCTGCTGTCGCTGATCGACGCCAGCGCGGTGCGTGACGACGTCGCCTTCACGAAAGAACCCGACGCCATGTTGCCGATGGATGCCTCGCCGCGGGTGTTCGACTCTGAGCAGAGCAACACCAGCGTGGTCTTCGAGCAGGAGGCGATCCTCAAGATCTTCCGCCGCGTCGCACCCGGCACCAACCCGGACATCGAGCTGAACCGGGTGCTCTGCCGGGCGGATAACGCGCATGTGGCCCAACTGCTCGGGTCGATCGAGATGACGGCGGACAACTCGTCCTGGCCGCTGGGCATGGTGACCGCGTTCGCGGCGAACTCCGCCGAAGGTTGGGACATGGCCACCGCCAGCACCCGCGACCTGTTCGCCGAGGGTGACCTGTACGCGTACGAGGTCGGTGGCGACTTCGCCAGCGAGTCGTACCGGCTGGGTGAGGCGGTGGCCTCGGTGCATGCCACGTTGGCCGAGGAACTCGGGACGTCGACCGTCGACTTCCCCGTCGACGCGATGCTGGCGCGACTGTCGTCGACGGCGGGGTCGGTGCCGGACCTGCAGCCGTTCGTGCCGGCGATCGAGGAGCGGATCCAGAAGCTCGTCGGCGAGAGGATCACCGTGCAACGGGTGCACGGTGACCTGCATCTGGGGCAGGTGCTGCGCACCCCGGAAGCCTGGCTGCTGATCGACTTCGAGGGCGAACCGGGACAGCCGTTGGACGAGCGGCGCAGGCCCGACTCGCCGCTGCGCGACGTGGCCGGGATGCTGCGGTCCTACGAGTACGCGGCGTACCAACGGCTGGTGGACATCGACGCCGATGAGCAGGGCAAGCAGCTGGCGGCGCGGGCGCGTGAATGGGTGGAGCGTAACCAGACGGCATTCTGTGACGGGTATGCCGCTGTGGCACAAGCTGATCCGCGCGATTCGGCTAACGTACTGGCGGCCTACGAGCTGGACAAGGCCGTCTACGAGGCGGGCTACGAGGCGCGGCACCGGCCGACGTGGCTGTCGATCCCGTTGCGGTCGATCACGCGGCTGGTCGGCTGAGGCTGTTCGGGTTTCGCCGCCAAAATCAGGTTACCTGCACGGTTTTCGGCGATTTGCGTACAGGTAACCTGATTTCGGCGAGACGGGTTAGAGCGTCACGATGTCGTAGTCGCCGACGTGATCGATCAGCACGCGCAGGTGCTCACGCGACGAGCCCAGCGTCTGCTCGATCGCGGTGAGCCGCGCGGTGTAGTGGCCGACCGGGTACTCCGCGGTCACCCCGATGCCGCCGTGCAACTGGATGGCCTCCTGGCCGATGTGGCGACCGGACTGCCCGATCTGCAGTTTCGCGCGGGAGGCGACGACGGGGTCGAAGCGTCCGTCGGCGATCGACATCGCGGCGTAGAAGCTCATGCTGCGCGCCAACTCCAGCGACACGTACATGTCCGCGGCACGCTGCGTCAGGGTCTGGAACTTGTTCAGCGTCACCCCGAACTGCTTGCGCGTCGTGAGGTATTCGGTGGTCAGTCGCAGCGCCTCCTCCATCGCGCCCACCGCCTCCGCGCACAGCGCCGACTGCGCGCGAATCACCGCCCGCTCGATCGCCTCCGACGCGTCCACCGCATCGCCGAGCGGCTGCGCCAACGTCTGGTCGAGGTCGATGTGCGCGCCGCGCCGGCCGTCGAACGTGCGGTACGGGTGCCGCGTGACTGTGGCCGCGTCGACCAGGAACAGCCCCGTGCCGCCGTCGGGGTGAGCAGCGCTGACGACGAGAGTGTCGGCGCCGTCACCAGCTGCGACGGTGTTCTTACGCCCGGTCAGCATCCACGAATCCCCTTGCCGCGCAGCGGTTGTCTCACCGTCGTCGGCAAACGCAAGCAGCCGCTCTCCCGCGGCCACCTCGTCCAGCAGCTTGCGCTGCTCGGCGGTGCCCGCCTCGGCGATCAGCGCACCCGGAGTCAGCGCGGCGGCCAGGACAGGCTCGGGCGCCAGGTGCCGCCCGATCTCGGTCATCACCACCATCACCTCGAGTTGTCCGCCCGCGTCGTCGTCGAATCCCAGGCCCAGGATCCCGATCTCGGCCAACTGGTTCCACACGTCGCGGCTCCAGCCGAGGTCGGTCTCGCCCACCTTGTTGCGGCTCTCCTGGTCGTAGCTTTGCGACAGCAGAGCGCGTGCGGTGTCGCGAAGCAGGGTCTGCTCTTCGGAGAATTGAAAGTCCATGTTCTGCCTCACAATCCGAGAATCGTCGACGCAATGATGTTGCGTTGCACTTCGTTGCTACCGCCGTAGATCGATGTCTTGCGGTAGTTCAGATAAGTGGGTGCGGCGCGCTGAGCCCAGTCCGATCCGACAGGCAGGGCGTCGGCGCCGGCGACTTCGACCAGCAGTTCGGTGGCGGCCTGCTGCAGCTGGCTGCCCTTCAGCTTGAGCACCGACGACGCCGGGTTGGGCTTGCCGCCCTGCGACCCGGCAACCACGCGCATTTGCGTGAGTTCCAGTGCCAGCAGATCGTTTTCGACTTCGGCCAGTTTCGCTGCGAACAGCGGGTGCTCGAGCACTCCGCGCTCCGCCGCATGCTGCTTGACCGCCGCGATCTTGACCTTCGTCCTGCCCACGCCGGCGATCCCGGTGCGCTCGTTGCCGAGCAGGAACTTGGCGTACGTCCAGCCCTGGTTCTCCTCCCCGACGAGCTGGTCGGCGGGGACGCGGACGTCTTCGAAGAACACCTCGTTGACTTCGACGCTGCCGTCCACCAGCTTGATCGGTCGCATCGTGATGCCGGGTGTGTCGAGGTCCATCAGCAGAAACGAGATGCCGGCCTGTCGCTTGGGCGCCTGCGGGTCGGTGCGGACCAGGCAGAAGATCCAGTCCGCGTACTGGCCAAGCGTGGTCCAGGTCTTCTGGCCGTTGACCACGTAGCTCTCGCCGTCACGCTGTGCTGTGGTGCGCAGCGAGGCAAGGTCGGAGCCGGCCTCGGGTTCGGAGAAGCCCTGACACCACCAGATGTCCAGGTTGGCGGTGGGCGGCAGGAAGCGTTCCTTGATCTGCTGGGAGCCGAACTCCGCGATCACCGGCCCGACCATCTTCGTGTTGAAGTTCAGCGGCTCGGGCACGCACGCCAGCTGCATCTCGTCGAGCCAGATCTGATGCTGCGTCGGGGTCCAGTCCTTGCCGCCCCAGTCCAGCGGCCAGCTGGGCACCGCGAGCCCGTTCGCGTTGAGGATCTTCTGGGTGTTGGCGATGTCGTCGTGGTCGACCGTGCCCTGCCGCACCCGTTCCCGGACCTCCGCCGGGATCTCGCCGGTGTAGAACTCGCGGAGCTCGTCGCGAAACTTCGCCTCGTCGGCCGTCAGCGCCAACTGCATGTGATGCCTCCGTTTCTTGCGGCTGGTTGGAACAGTAGGCTTTCTCGCCGCGGACCAGAAAATGGAGGTGGCATGCGCGCTGCACAGGTGACCCGGCTTGACGGGCCGGACGCGATCGAAGTCTCGGACATCCCCGAACCGACCGGCGACGGCGTGGTGGTCGACGTGTACGCCGCGGGCGTCGCGTTCCCCGACGCGCTGCTGTCACGGGGCCTGTACCAGTACAAGCTGGAGCCGCCGTTCGTTCCGGGCGGCGAGATCGCGGGCGTGGTGCGGACGGCGCCGGACGGCAGCCACGTGCAGCCGGGCGACCGCGTCGCCGGACTGACGATGATCAGCGGCGGCATGGCCGAGGTCGCCGTGCTCGACCCGCAGCGGGCGTTCAAGCTCCCCGACAACGTCAGCTTCGAGTCCGGCGCAGGCCTGCTGTTCAACGACCTCACAGTGTATTTCGCGCTGACGGTGCGAGCCCGGCTGGCCGAGGGGGAAACCGTGTTGGTGCACGGAGCGGCCGGCGGGATCGGCACGTCGACGCTGCGGATCGCACCGGCGCTCGGTGCATCCCGCACGATCGCGGTGGTCAGCAGTGAGGAGAAGCGGGAGATCGCGACCGGAGCCGGGGCCACCGACGTCGTGCTGGCCGACGGGTTCAGGGACGCGGTCAAGGAGCTGACCGCCGGGCGCGGCGTCGACATCGTGATGGATCCCGTCGGAGGCGACCGCTTCACCGACTCGCTGCGCTCGCTCGCACCCGCTGGCCGGCTTCTGGTGGTCGGGTTCACCGGCGGCGAGATCCCGACCGTCAAGGTGAATCGCTTGCTGCTCAACAACATCGACGTGGTGGGTGTCGGCTGGGGTGCCTGGACGTTGAAGCACCCCGGGGCGCTGGCCGAGCAGTGGGCGGGGCTGGAGAAGCTGCTGTCGTCCGGCCGCCTCGCGCCACCGGATCCGCAGGTGTTCCCGCTGGAGCAGGCCGGGGCGGCGGTGGCCTCGCTGGAAAACCGCACAGCGAAGGGCAAAGTCGTTCTGCGCCTCAAGGATTAGGTAGCAGTCGTCCGGCCAGCCGCGCCTGAATGCGCGGATACCAGCGGGGCAGCAGCCGCACCAGCAGATCGACCAGCTTCGCGTCGTTGCCGACGAGCACCCTGCTCTTGCCTGCCTCGACACCGTCGAGGATGATCGCCGCCGCCCGAGGTGGGGGCATCTTCAACAGCTTCTCGTTGTAGATCCGGGTCCGGCGTTCATGATCGGGCGTCGCCAGTCCCGCTTGCTGCGCCTCCGTGAACGCTGCGGTGGCGATGTTGGTCTTCACCCCACCCGGGTGCACCACCGTCACCTTGACCGGGTGCCCGCCCGTATGCATCTCCACGGCAAGCGACTCGGTGAACCCGCGCACTGCGAACTTCGACGCGCAGTACGCGGACAGCGACGCCTGCCCCATGATGCCGTTCAGGCTGGAGATGTTGACGACGTGCCCGTCGCCGGAAGCGATCAGGTGCGGAAGAAACTCTTTGGTGCCGTTGATGACTCCCCACAGGTTGACGCCCAAGACCCGCTCGTACGCCGCGTAGTCGGTGTCCAGGACCGTCGAGCCGCCGGCCACCCCGGCGTTGTTGTAGATCTGGTTGACCACCCCGTAGTGCTCGTGGACCGCGGTGGCGTACACGCGTACGGCGT
Organism: Mycobacterium sp.; assembly: GCA_049280695.1. Lineage (GTDB taxonomy): Bacteria > Actinomycetota > Actinomycetes > Mycobacteriales > Mycobacteriaceae > Mycobacterium. The sequence continues at coordinate 3,426 of JBAPQQ010000190.1, read as the reverse complement.
CGCGATCGGTGACGTCGAGCACCTGCGCGTGCACCTCGGCGCCGAGCGACTTCACCTGCTCGACGGTGCCGTCGAGACCCGTCTCGTCGATGTCGGACAGGGCCAGCCGCGCTCTGCGCTCGGCCAGTCCCACCGCCAGCGCCCGGCCGATGCCAGAACCGGCACCGGTGACGACGGCGACCCTTCCGGCGATCATGCGCCGACCAACTGCCGCGCCGACGTCCGGAACCGCAGGCTGGCGTCGGTGACTGGACCGTTGCGCAGCACGTCGACGTCGCGCTGGTAATCCATCACCACCTGCCATGGGCCTCCGACGCCCTGGCGCGGCCATTCGTGAACGGCGCGCTGCACGTAGCCGGCGTCGAAATCCAGTAGCGGGCGCGTCGGCATGTCCGGATCGGCGAGCTCGGGCACGCAGGTGTCGTAGCCGTGGGCGTCCATGTGCGCGAGCAGACGGCAGAAGTGCTCGCAGACCAAGCCGACCTTCAGCGTCCACGACGAGTTCGTGTAGCCCACTGCGAACGCGAAGTTCGGCACACCCGAGAGCATGATGCCCTTGTACGCCACCGTGTCCGGCAGGTTCACCGTGCCGCCGTCGACGGTCAGCTCCATGCCGCCGAGGGCCAGCAACTTCAATCCCGTTGCGGTGACGATGATGTCGGCCTCAAGCTCGGTGCCCGACTCCAACAGGATGCCTCGCTCGGTGAACGTGACGATGCGGTCGGTGACCACCGAGGCCTTGCCGGCCCGGATCGCCTTGAACAGGTCCGCGTTGGGCACCGCGCACAGCCGCTGGTCCCACGGGTCGTACGTCGGCTTGAAGTGCTCGTCCACCGGATAGCCCTCCGGCAGTTGCTTGGCGTTGATGTAGCGGATCAGTCGCCGCGCGGCGCGCGGATACCGTTGGCACAACCGGTAAATCGTGCGCTGCTGTGCGATGTTCTTCCGCCGGGTGATCGCATAGCCACGCTCGTTGCCGAGAACCTTGCGCAGCGCGTTGGCAATCGCGTCCTTAGACGGCACCGGCATGATGTAGCTCGGTGAGCGCTGCAGCATCGTCACGTGCGCGGCGTCGTCGGCCATTGCGGGGATGAGGGTGACGGCGGTTGCGCCACTGCCGATCACCACGACCTTCTTGCCGCGGTAGTCGAGATCCTCGGGCCACCGCTGCGGGTGCACGATCTGGCCGGCGAACCTCTCGGTGCCTTCGAAGTCCGGGGTGAAGCCCTCGTCGTAGCGGTAGTAGCCGCCGGCGCAGAACAGCCAGTTCGCGCTGATCGTCAGGTGTTCGCCGGTGTCGACGCGCTCGACCTGCACCCGCCACCTGGCCTCGGTGCTCGACCAGGCGGCGCTGTGAACCTTGTGACGGAACCGGATGTTGGCTTCGATGTGGTTCTCGGCGACGGTCTCCCGCAGATAGGCGAGGATCTTGTCGGCGCTGGCGATCGCGTCCTCGTCCTCCCATGGCTTGAACTCGTAGCCGAACGTGTGCAGGTCGGAATCGGAGCGGATGCCCGGGTAGCGGAACAGGTCCCAGGTGCCGCCGGTGGTGTCCCGGGCCTCCAGGATGGTGTACGACTTGCCGGGCTGGCGGGTCTGCAGGTAGTAGGCAGCGCCGATCCCCGAGATGCCGGCGCCGACGATGAGCACGTCGACATGGTCGGTTCGGTTCTGTGTGGTGGCGGTCACGGTGTCTCCTTTGACGACTGCATTCAATGGTCGGTTCATTCGACGGCCGACACAATGCCGAAACGCACCGACCAGACGCCCTAGATGGTGCAATGTGCTGCACCAGGGTGTCTGCCATCGTCCGATGGATTCGCGCGGCGCTGCCCTGCGCGGCTGACACACTTCGGCCCCGGCACATGAACTGTGCCGGGGCCGAAGTGGTCGAAGGGTCTAACCGGTGGGGGTAGCCCCGAGCACGCGCTGGATGTCCGGCTTCATGGCCTGCAACTGGGAGCCCCAGTACGGCCACGAGTGGGTGCCGTTCGTCGGGAAGTTGAACACGCCGTTGTTGCCGCCTGCCGCAATGTAGTTGTCGCGGAAGGTGATGTTGGTCCGCAGCGTGAAGCCCTCCAGGAACTTGGCCGGCAGATCCGAGCCGCCCAACTCGCTCGGTGTGCCGTTGCCGCAGTACACCCAGACCCGGGTGTTGTTGGCCACCAGGCGGGGAATCTGCAGCATCGGGTCATTGCGCTGCCAGGCCGGGTCGCTGGACGGACCCCACATCGCGGTCGCGTTGAACCCGCCGGAGTCGTTCATCGCCATGCCGATCAGCATCGGCCACCAGCCCTCGGACGGGTTCAGGAACCCCGACAGCGACCCGGCATAGACGAACTTGTCCGGGTAGTACGCCGACAGGATGAGCGCCGAACCACCCGACATCGACAGCCCCACAACGGCATTCCCCGTCGTCGACACGCTCTTGTTGGCCGCGAGGTAGGCGGGCAGTTCCTGGGTGAGGAAGGTTTCCCACTTGTAGGTCCAGGTGCCGCCGTTGCCGACCGCCGGCTGATACCAGTCGGTGTAGAAGCTGGACATGCCGCCCACGGGCATCACCACCGACAGTCCCGACTGGTAGTACCAGTCGAACACGGGCAGCTCGAGGTCCCAGCCGTTGTAGTCGTCGCGGGCGCGCAGACCGTCGAGCAGGTACACCGCGTGCGGGCCGCCGTACTGGAACTGCACCAGCACATCTCGTCCCATCGACGGCGACGGAACCTGCAGGTACTCCACCGGCAGGCCCGGGCGCGAGAACGCGTTTGCTGCCGGCGCGTTGCCCACCACGCCCAACAGGCCCGGCAGCAACGCCGCGATCACCGCGGCGACCGTCAGCCGGCGCGCCCAGGCACGCGATAGCTTGTCAATGAACCTCATGGTCAATTCCATCCCATCTTTCGTATGCCGCACCACATGCGATCGACGACGTCATCGTTCTGGGGTAGTGAACCATCGCGGGCACGGTGTTCCGGCGATCTACACCCGATCTTGATGTCGCAGTTGGCTAACGATTTCACGACGGCGCGGACTCGGCTGTCGCGTTCGGGCTATCGAGGTGTCACTGAAAGGCGTTGTAGCGCAGTCTCTTACGGGTTGATGGAATATTCGCCGACCTGACGTCCCCAGACATAGTCGATCACGAGCGGCTGGCCGAGTTCGAAGTGGTTGTACGGCGCCAGGCTGTACCCGGTGTCCATCACCAGATACGGCATCGGCCACAGGTCGTGGGTGATCGTCTGCCAGCAGCCCGGCCTGCCCTCCGGGCCGCCGCTCGCGTTGGTCCGAGGGAGGTTGTCCGGATAGATGTACGGGTTCCCGGCGGCCACCACCGTTCCCGCCGACCGCAGCGAAAAGCCGTTGTCACCGCCGAGAATCTCTTTGACCTTGGGCGCCACCTCCGCGTAATTGCGAATGGTGCAGAAA
>JBAPQQ010000189.1:0-3454 GCA_049280695.1 Mycobacterium sp. | reverse complement strand
GCGCGCGCTGCTCAGCAAGGTTCCCGAGGTCACGGTGTGGTTCTGGGTCATCAAGATCCTGTGTACGACCGTGGGCGAGAGTTTCGCCGACTGGATCAACATGACCTTGGGCGTCGGCCTGAAGGCGACGGCCCTCATTTTCACGGCGATACTCTTAGCTGTCCTGGGATGGCAGTTGCGCCTCATCCGCTACGTGCCGTTCGTCTACTGGCTGGCGGTCGTCGTGCTCAGCGTGACGGGAACGCTCTACACCGACATCCTCACGGATAGCCTCAGCGTTCCGCTCACGGTGAGCACGAGCGTCTTCGCCGCGGCCCTGGCGATAGTCTTCGGCGTCTGGTTCGCACGAGAGCGGACACTTTCGATCCACAGCATCGTCACCACGCCGCGCGAGTTGTTCTATTGGCTCGCAGTCCTGGTCACCTTCGCCCTGGGTACAGCAGCCGGCGACTGGACATTGCAGCTCACCGGCTGGGGACCTGGTATATCGGTGCTTCTGCCCGCCGGCCTGATTGCCTCGATCGTGATCGGTTGGCGGCTGGGCGCGAACGCGGTGCTGTCGTTCTGGCTGGCCTACATTCTCACCCGTCCACTGGGTGCCAATCTCGGCGACTGGTTCGCGTCTCCGTCGACCGATCATGGCCTCGGTTTGGGTACCGCACTCACCAGCGGGATCTTCTTGACCGCGATCCTCGCGACGGTTGTGTACCTCACGCGCACCCGCAGCGACGTGATTGAAGACTACGACCGGACCCACAAGCCGATCGTGACCACAACGGCGACCCGCGAACGGATCATGCTCGGCTACTACACGATCGTCGCCGTCGCCACAGCCGCCCTGCTTGTGTGGGCCTCCGGGCAACCGCACGCAACTGCCGCTGCGAGCGAGGAGGACACCAGCGCTGCGCCGGTGACCACGACATTGACCCCCGGGCAAGCGACGGAGCACTTCCCGCCCTCAGAGATAGCCAAGTTGCGCACCATCGCTGCGGACACTCTCGCGAAGGTACGGGCCGGCGACCAGGCTGCCGCGAAAGCCAGGATCACCGACCTCGAAACCGCTTGGGACGACGACGAAGCGACCCTGCGGCCGATGGACGCGACTGCCTGGCACGTCCTCGATGCCCGGATCGACAGCGCTCTGGAAGCGGTGCGAGCCAGCAAACCAGACCAAGCGGCCGAGACACAGGCCCTCACCGCACTGCTTTCCGAGCTTCGGTGAGGGATCGACCGAAAAATCAACGGAGCCAAGACGTTTCGCACCTACGCGCACCTGGTTCTACCCAAACAGGGTAAGCTCGCTCGGAGCAGCAACAGGCGACAACAGAGACGGCGAAACAAAGATCGACCGATCAGATCCCAACGCTACCGGTCATCGCTGGATCGGGACTTACGCCCAGATGTTGCTGATCGGCGCGGCACCCGCCGCGGCACCAGTCTTCGGCAGGCCATACATGTCTTCCATCGTCGACAGCACGCCGTAGTGGTTGACGGGCTCCCTGAACGAACCAGCCTTGACTCCGGCGCCGTAGAAGATGGTTGGGACCTGATTGCGCGGCCCGTTGTCGTCTTCGTCCCAGGTGACGATCAGCAGGCTGTTGTTGGTCCTGGCCCAGGCCGCGTAGGCCGACAGGTTGTTGTTCAGCCACGCGTCGCCCTGCGCGACGCTGCCGTCGTGCATGTCGTGGTCGAGGTTGGGGATGACGAACGAAATCGTCGGCAGGCTCGCGTAATTCGAGCTAACGGGGAAGGCCGAGAACGGCACCGAGTCAGCGGCCGGAACGTTCGTGAAGTTCACCCAGGGTGCGTGTTTGCGCGCGTACTTGCCTGAGCTGCAGGCGGTGGACCCGACGACAGGCAGGTCCTCGGAGAAGCCCATGAACGTCTGCCCGGAGGCGAGCAACTCGGACCCGAGATTGGGTGCCGCGCCGGCGTCGACGGGGCAGGCGTCCGAGCTCAAACCGAACGTATCTCCGGCGAACAGTGCCAGGTAGTTGGGTTCACTCGGATGTGTGATGGCGAACGACTGTGTCATCAATGCGCCGTTGTCGGCCAGCGAGTTGATGTAGGGGGCAGAATTGTTGCCGAGAATGCCAGCGCTGGAATGGTTTTCCTCCACAACGACCACAATGTGCGCGGGAACCGGCAACGTCGACGAGGCAAGCTCGGCGCGGGTGCCAGCCCGGTCATGGGTCCAAGGGTTCGCAACGATCAAGGCGCACACAGCGAACGCGCCCAGCCGCATCAAAGCGCCCGAGCGCCACCATCGCAGCATCGGGTTTCGCCGGGTGGTCATACGCAAGAATCGTAGCCGCTCGGCATCGGTCGGCCCTCGTCGCGAACGGGCAGAATCCGCAGCGCTGCCCCGGCGACAGTCACGCGAACCATCGGTTACGGGCCTGCGTCATGAGTTCACCATTGGGCGCCTGTGGTTCGCCGGTGCGCCGGTGGACACATGCGGGCAGCGGGTCGAGTGGATGCCGGCGAATGTCGATGGCCTGGTAGGCGATCATCGCGATGAGCGCGGCGAGCAGTGCCGCCGATGTCCACTGGGTGCCCCAGTCCAGGCCGCCGTGGTCGAGAGGCTTGCTGAGGAAGTCCCCGCCCGTAGCACCGAGCGGGCGGGTGAGCACGAACGCGATCCAGAACAACGCCATGCCTTTGACGTGTGTGGAGACGCGGGTGAAGTAGTGCGCCGCCAGCAGGGCCAGCATGATCCCGGACAGCAGCAAGGCACTGTCGCGGAAACCGAATCCGAGGCTGTCGGCAAGGAAGTCGCCACTGGAGGTACCGAGGCTGTTGGAGAAAACGATGGCGATCCAATACAGCAGCTCACCTTTGAAGGTTGCGACGTTTTCGACGTTGAGTGTTTGCCCGCTGCGCCACCAGATGACGAACACGACCGCCAGGCCGGCGGTCAGGATGATCGCGCCACGCATGTAGCCGATCCCACCCGTGCGGTTCATCAGGTCCGACAGTGTGGTGCCCGCGGTGCTGGTCAAGGCGATTACCGTCCAGAAAATCGCGGGGTGGAAGCTGCGACCTTTCAGCTGGAACACCACCGCAACAAGCAACAACGCGAGGAAAATGATCGTGCTGACCAGATAGCCGACGTGCAGAATCCCGGGCGCGACAGACGTTTTCGGCGTAGTGGCCCATCTGAGGCCCACTCGCTGTGATCGCTCTCAGCCGGGCACAGGGAAACCTCAGTACGCCGCGCGCATGGTGAAGTACCAGTCACAGCGGCCGAGATTCAGAGAACGGATCACACCGATGAACGTGAAAAACAAGATCATGGCCGCGGTGCTCGCCGCCGGCGCGATCAGCGCAGGAATCGCCGTCGCCAGCGCATTACCGGCGGCGGCTGAGTCTGGCGCGGCGGAGATATCGATTCCCGGCGATCCCCCCGATAAGCCGGCCCCCAACAACGACTACTTCTACCCACCTTTGGGCC
>JBAPQQ010000188.1:0-4961 GCA_049280695.1 Mycobacterium sp. | reverse complement strand
CCCAACCCCGCGCCAGTACACCCGCAAGGTCAAGAACGCCCAGGAGGCGCACGAGGCCATCCGGCCCGCCGGCGACGCGTTCGCCACCCCCGGGCAGCTGCACTCGCTACTCGACAACGACGAGTTCCGCCTTTATGAGCTGATCTGGCAGCGCACGGTGGCCTCGCAGATGGCCGACGCGCGCGGCACCACGCTGAGCCTGCGTATCACGGGTCAAGCCGACACCGGGCAGTCCGTGGCGTTCACGGCCAGTGGGCGCACCATCACGTTCCCCGGCTTCCTGTCGGCCTACGTCGAGAGCCTCGACGACCAGGCCGGCGGGGAGGCCGACGACGCCGAACGCAGGCTGCCGCAACTTCAGCAGGGCCAGCCCGTCACCGCGACCGAGCTGACCGCCGACGGGCACACCACCAACCCGCCGGCCCGCTTCACCGAGGCTTCGTTGATCAAGGCGCTGGAAGACCTCGGGATCGGCCGGCCGTCGACGTACTCGTCGATCATCAAGACGATTCAGGACCGCGGGTACGTCTACAAGAAGGGCAGCGCGCTGGTGCCCTCGTGGGTGGCGTTCGCGGTGACGGGCCTGCTGGAGCAGCACTTCGGCCGGCTGGTCGACTACGGGTTCACCGCCGCGATGGAAGACGAGCTCGACGAGATCGCCAACGGCCACGAACAGCGCACCACCTGGTTGAACAACTTCTACTTCGGCGGCGAGCACGGCGTGCCCGAATCCATCGCTCGCGCAGGCGGACTCAAGAAGCTGGTCGGGGTCAACCTCGAAGGCATCGACGCGCGCGAGATCAATTCGATCGCGCTGTTCGACGACGACGAGGGCCGCACGATCAACGTGCGGGTCGGCAAGAACGGGCCGTACCTGGAGCGAACGATCGTGGGCGCCGACGGCGAGCCGACGCCGCAGCGGGCGAACCTGTCCGACGCGATCACTCCTGACGAGTTGACGCTCGAGGTTGCCGAAAAGCTTTTCGCCACACCGCAAGAGGGCCGGTCGCTAGGTGTCGACCCGGAGACAGGGCACGAGATCGTCGCCAAGGACGGCCGCTTCGGCCCCTACGTCACCGAAGTGCTGCCTCCATCAGACGACGGTGACGGCGTCGCGGCCAAGAAGGGCAAGAAGCCCACCGGCCCGAAGCCGCGCACCGGATCCTTGCTGCGGACGATGGACCTGGAAACCGTCACGCTCGAGGATGCCCTGCGGCTGTTGTCGCTGCCCCGGGTGGTGGGAGTCGACCCGTCGACCGGGGAGGAGATCACCGCGCAGAACGGCCGCTACGGGCCATATCTGAAGCGCGGCACAGACTCTCGGTCCCTGGCCACCGAAGAGCAGATGTTCACGATTACGCTCGACGAGGCATTGAAGATCTACGCTGAGCCCAAACGCCGTGGGCGGCAGGCGGCTTCGTTACCCCCGCTGCGTGAGCTGGGCAACGATCCGGCGACCGGCAAGCCGATGGTGATCAAGGACGGCAGGTTCGGCCCGTACGTCACCGACGGCGAGACGAACGCCAGCTTGCGCAAGGGCGACGACGTGCTGGCGATCACCGACGAACGCGCTGCCGAGTTGCTGGCCGATCGCCGCGCCCGCGGCCCGGTAAAGAAGCGGACCGCCAAGAAGACCACCCGCAAGAAGGCGGCCAAGCGCGGCTAGCCTCCGCGATGCCCCCGCCGCCGCGCCGCCCTCGCGCCTCCGCGAGGCCTTCGCGCCGAAATTGCATTCCACGTGGTCCGTACTCGAAAAAGTCCGCGGCAGTTGCAGTCTCGCCGCTACACCTGTGACGGCACGCTGAGTTTCACCGGCCGGGCGAGCTGAGTGGGCGCAGTGCGCCCTCGCAGCTCCACGACTTCGCCGACGTCCCAGCACAGCGCCTCGGCATCCAACGCAGCGCTGACCGCGATCGCCGACGCCAGTACGTGGCCTTCCTCGAGCTTGGCCAGCTCCGTCAGCCGCGCCGCCTCGTTGACCGGGTCGCCGATCACCGTGTACTCGAACCGGGCCTGCGCACCGATGTGCCCGGCGATGGCCCGCCCGGCGGACACGCCGATGCCGAACTCGTTGGCGCCGAGCACCTCGATCAGCTCGTCGTGTAGTTCCCGGGCGGCCGCGAGTGCAGCGCCTGACGCGTCCGGATGCTCCAGCGGTGCGCCGAAGATCGCTAGCGCGGCGTCACCCTGGAACTTGTTGACGAAGCCGCCGTGGCGGTCGATTGTGTCGACCACGATCCGGAAGAACTCGTTGAGAAGCCCCACCACCACCGCGGGTGGATGGCTGGCGGCCAGCTGGGTGGAGCCGACGAGGTCGACGAACAGCACGGCGACATCGCGCTCCTGCCCGCCCAGTTCGGGTCGGCTCTCCAGAGCCCGGCGCGCGACATCCTCGCCGACGTAGCGGCCGAACAGATCGCGCAGCCGCTGTCGCTCTGAGAGGTCGCGAACCATGTCGTTGAAGCCGGCCTGCAGCAGGCCGAGCTCGCTGGCGTCGTAGATCTGGACGTGGGCGTTGTAATTGCCGCGCTGCACCTCGCCCAGCGCCCACCGAAGCTGACGCAGCGGATCGGCGATCGACATCGCCGTGAGGACCGTGCCGATCAGTCCGATGATCAGCGCCGCGACGGCCAGCAACAGGATGGGCATGAAAAGCTCGTCGGCCGAAGCGTGCAGGATCGACAGCTTGGCGGCGCCGATGGCCACCACGATCGCCAGGATCGGCACCCCGGTGGACAGCACCCAGGTCAGCAGAGTACGAAGGATGACGCCGGGCGCACGGATTTGCTCAGGCACGCCTTGGCGCAGTGCGGCGACGGCTACGGGCCGCAGCACTCGTTCGGCCTGGAGGTAACCGATGATCGACGTTGCTGTGGCGCCCAGCGCGGTGGCGACGGCGACAACGGGGGTCGAGTGCCGGGCGACCGGCCAGATCGCGATGATGAAGATCGTTCCGCCGAGGATCCAGTTGATCGAGCTGATGACCGACCTGTAGAACGGCATCTTCAACGCACGCGTGCGCGCCTGCTCCGTGGACACCGGGTCGGCATCGAGCAGTCCGTCGCGATCGCGCCGCTGCCACCGGAATACCGGCATCAGTAGGCGCAGGCTGACCAGCGACCCAAATGTGAACGCCAGGAACAGAACTGCGCCGAACAAAGCCAAATTCGCTTGCGGCAGATCCTGAATCACCACGCGGTCATCGGGCGGCAGACCGAAGCGCAGATATCCGAGCACGAACAGCGCACCGATGATGTCGGCCTGCAGCATGCCGAGCGTGAATACCGGCCAGGGGGTACGGATCACCCATCGAGCGAATACCCGGATCCGCGCGATGGTTCTGGCCGTCCTTCCCACAGATCTACCGTATCGGTCCCCGGTGACGGGGAATAGCGCTTGGCGGGGCGGACGTGTCGGTGGTGAGCACTAGTGTTGTGGGTGATGAGCGGGGTTTTCGGTCGGCTGGTCGGTCAAGGCGCGGTGGAACGCGAGTTGGTCGCCGCCGCGCGCGCGGCACGCGGTGATTCCGCTCACAGCGCGGCCGTGACCGGAACTATGACACACGCCTGGCTGATCACCGGCCCGCCCGGTTCGGGGCGCTCGGTAGCGGCCGTGTGCTTTGCTGCGGCGCTGCAGTGCACGTCGGATGCAGAGCCGGGCTGCGGCGTCTGCAAGGCGTGTGTAACGACCATGGCGGGCACCCACGCCGACGTCCGGCGCATCATCCCCGAGGGCCTGTCGATCGGCGTCGACGAGATGCGCACGATTGTGCAGATCGCCTCGCGACGGCCGAGCACCGGGCGCTGGCAGGTCGTGGTGATCGAGGACGCCGACCGGCTCACCGAGGGTGCCGCCAACGCGCTGCTGAAGGTCGTCGAGGAGCCACCGCCGTCGACGGTGTTCCTGCTGTGCGCACCGTCGGTCGATCCCGAGGACGTCGCGATCACCCTGCGGTCGCGGTGCCGGCACGTCGCGCTGGTGACGCCGACGGTCGATGCGATCGCGCGGGTACTGGTCGAGACCGATGGGCTTTCGGCCGACGATGCGCAGTGGGCGGCGGCAGTCAGCGGGGGACACGTGGGCCGCGCGCGCAGGCTGGCCAACGATCCGTCCGCGCGCGAGCGGCGCGAACGTGCGCTGGGTGTGGTGCGGGACGCGGTGAAGCCGTCGCGTGCGTACGCCGCGGCCGAGGAGCTGGTAGCCGCCGCCGATGCGGAAGCCAAGGCGCTGACGGCCGATAGGGACGAAACCGAGGCCGAGGAGCTGATGACGGCGCTCGGCGGCGGCGGGACCGGTAAGGGCACCGCGTCGGCGGTGCGAGGCGCGACGGGTGCGATAAGAGAACTCGAGCGACGGCAGAAGTCGCGGCTGACCCGCTCGTCGCGTGACGCGTTGGACCGCGCGCTGATCGACCTGGCGAACTACTTCCGCGACGCTCTGTTGGTGGCCACGGGTGCATCACAGATTCAGGGGAACCATCCGGACATGGCCGACCGCGTGCGCGCGCTGGCCGACCACGCGGCGCCGGATCGGCTGCTGGTGTGCATTGAGGCGGTGCTGGAGTGCCGGGAGGCATTGGCCGCCAACGTCAAGCCGAAATTCGCGGTCGACGGCCTCGTGGCGGCGGTGGGTCAGGCGCTGCGCGACTGACTTGGGTGGGCAGCGGCCGCTGCCGTAGACTCGTGCCGCCCGCGATGAGCGCCTGCGCGAAGCGCATCCGACTCAGCAGGGCACGCCACCTTAGCTCAGTCGGCAGAGCGGCTCACTCGTAATGAGCAGGTCAGGAGTTCGATTCTCCTAGGTGGCTCAAGCTGCTTATTTCTGTATGCGCGTGTGTATAGCGCCAACGCCCCGCCGGTTTCTCTGGCATCCGACGCACGCTCGGGGCCTCACACGGGCGCGACGAAGCCAACTGGTCCAGCGGCGATGCACAGCGACAATGCGGCGGTGCTGGCGCGCAC
>JBAPQQ010000187.1:0-2142 GCA_049280695.1 Mycobacterium sp. | reverse complement strand
TGGGCGACCGGCCCGCGCAACCCGGAGCACCATTTCTCGTCACGATCTGCGTCGCGCAGCAGCACGATCACCTTCTCCATGCGCTACAACGTAACGCCCCGGTGTGAACACGAAGCCGCACCCGATGGAGTGTGATTTCGCGCTCATTTACCGGCCGGATACTAAGAATTCGTTATACAGACATCCAACCCCGCGAGCTGAGCACCGTGTTGCCACCGCCACAACATCCCACGAAACGGCAGGCTGAACGTTAGCTGCAAAACCTACCGAAGGTACGGCGCCCGATTTTCTTAAGCGCACTCTGAGAGGGCCGAGGGTCACGTCCGGCATGTGGCCTTCGGCACCGTTTCGGCACCGTTTTCGGTGGCTAGACTCGGTCAGGACGTGCGTCGCTACGGCGCAGCAAAACGATAAATCTAGAGCCGGCAGAGCAGACGCTGGCGGAGGTCTTGATAGATCATGGCGAATTCTTTGATGCTGTCCGCTGCCCCCGTTCGGCGGGTGGCGGAGGCGTATGTGCTCGGCGGAATCGACGTCGGGCGAGGCCCGATCGGTGACATCGCGGTCGACGCCGGCGACGCCACGTTGGTGGCGACGAACTCCGCGGACGGCAGCGTGGCGATTCTGGACGCCGACCTGCTCGAGGTCGACGCGGTCGTGCCTCTCGGTGGTGAACCGTTCGCGGTCGCCGCGGCGGGCGGGCGGGCGTTCGTCGCCGTGTCGGCGGCGACGCACGATCTGATCGACGCCGTCGACACCCGCGCCAAGCGCTTCCTGGCCGGCCTTCCGGTGGACCTGGGCGTCGTGCGCGTTGCAGCCTGCGACGACGGCAGCCGGCTGTTTGTGGGCGCGACCACCGCCGACGCGGTCAAGCTCGCCCGCGTCGACGTCGAATCCGGGCGCATCGACACTGCTCGCGTCGCCGGCCCCGAGAGCACCGTCGACGCACTTCGGATCTCATCCAACGGGCGGCTGGTCTACGTCGCCACCTCGGACACCACCGGCGGGACCCTGTCGGTTGTCGACGCCGCGACGGCGCGCATTGTGGCGTCGATGCCGACCGTGTCGCCGATCCGCGACCTCGTCGTGCGCGGCGACGGCCATGTCGCCTACGTGCTCGGCAGCGATCCGCAGTACGGCGGCCTCGTGGAGATGATCGACATCCGTGCGAAGAGGCCGTTCGACATCGCATGGATCGGCGGGCATCCCGTCCAGGTCGCCCTCGCCGCCGACGGAACCCGCATGTACGTCGTGTACCGGGACGCGGTCGCGGTGCTGTGCCTGATCACCAACGAGATCGTCGACACCCTGGCCGTGGACGCGCAGCCGTCCTGCGTGGCGACGAGCCCCGACGGCACGCGGTTGTACGTCGCCGACTACTCCGGCCGGATCACCGTCTTCGCCGTGGCGGCGCCGGTGCCGTTCGACGACGTGCTGGACGTCGAGACGGTTGCGATGGCCGATGTGCGAGAACTCGCGCCGGCCTAGCTCGGGCCACGGAGTCACCATCCGTGGATTCGGATCGTGGGTCGCTGCATCGCTGGCGGTGTGGCTGGTGACGGCGGTGGCCACTCTGGTGTTGCCGTTGCTGCTCCTGCGCGAAGAGCGCGCAGAACAGGATCAGTAGCGGATCAGCCCCCGCAGGTTCCGCCCGCTGAGCATGTCGTCGTAGCCCTGGTTCACCTCGTCGAGCGTGTACTCGCGGGTGATCAGTTCGTCGAGCTTGAGCTGGCCGTTGTCGTACAGCGAGAGCAGTTCGAAGATATCGTCGCGCGGGTTTGACGAGCCGAACAGCGAACCGCGCACCTGCTTTTCGTAGAGCGTCAGGTCCAGGACCGACATCGCGGCCGTCGTTTCGGTCGGGTGCCCGATCGCGGTGATCACCACCCGGCCGCGCTTGCCGACGAGACTCAGCGCCGGTGCGACGTGCTGGCCTTCGGCGACGTCGGTGGTGACGACGCAGACGTCGGCCATCTGACCGCGAGTCAGCTCGGCGACCAGCGCCGCGGCCTCTTCGACGGTTCCGGCCGTGTGGGTGGCGCCGAACTCGAGCGACTTGTCGCGCTTGAACTCGACCGGGTCGAGGCCGACGATGTGCTGCGCACCCGCGATTCGGGCACCCTGCACGGCATTGATGCCGAC
>JBAPQQ010000186.1:0-1564 GCA_049280695.1 Mycobacterium sp. | reverse complement strand
CGGTCACGGTATGGCCGTGCTCTCCGACGAAGACGTGGATGCTGCCCTGCCGGGGCTGTCCGGCTGGGAACGCGTCGGCAACGCGCTGCGGCGCTCTGCGAAATTCCCGGCGTTTCTCGCGGGCATCGAGGCGGTGCGCCGCGTCGCCGAGGCCGCAGAGGCGGCCGATCACCATCCCGATATCGACATCCGCTGGCGCACAGTGACTTTCACCTTGTCGACGCACTCAGAAGGCGGCATCACACAGAAGGATATTGCGCTGGCGAAGCAGATCGACGAGATCGTCGGCCAGTAGCGGCCGCCCATGCCAGCGTCGCCACCGCCGCGACGATGTACACCAGGCCGGCCCAGGCCAGGTACCACGGCCGGCCGGTCTGCCAGATCGTCGGCTGCGCAAAGCTCAGCAGCCACGGCGGCCCGATGAGCGTCAGCACCAGCCAGCCCCAGCCGAGGATCTGTGCGCCGCGGCGGTCCCGCAACGGACCGTGGATCAGCCAGATCATCGTCGGCAGCAGCCACACCCAGTGATGTGTCCACGAGATCGGCGACAGCAGCAGGCCGAACAGTTGCACCACCACGATCCCGCCGAGGCGGTCCGGCTCGTCGGCGTCGCCCGCGCCGATCGCCCGCCACGCGAGCAACGCCAGCATGCCGGTCGCCGCGATCGCGATGATCACCGGAGCGCTGTAGCCGGCGTCGTGCCCCAGAATGCGGCTGATGCCCCCGCGCCACGACTGGTTCTGTGACGTCGCCACCGAACCGACCCGGCCGGCGTCGAAGATCAACTCGGTGAAGTAGTAGCGGACCTGGCTTCCCAACACCAGCACTGAGACACCCACGGTGCCGACGAACACCACGGCAGCGAACAGCGCTGTGCCCCAACGCTTCACGCCCAAGAAGTACAACCCGCTGACGGCCGGGGTGAGCTTGATGCCGGCCGCCAGCCCGACGAGCAGGCCCGAGATCCACCACCGGGTGCTGTACACCGCATACAAGACGGCCAGCGCCAGCACGACGTTGATCTGGCCGTAGTCCAGCGTGCTGCGCATCGGCTCGATCCAGATGCCGACCGCGGTCCAGCACATCGCCGCGCGGTGATCGCCGCGGCCGAGGAGTCGCTGGCTGAGGCGGACGACGCCGTAGAGCGCGGCCATGATGCCGACGGTCCACGCGAACGACAGAAACCCGAACGGCAGCAGGTGCAGCGGATAGAAGACCACGGCCGCAAACGGCGGGTAGGTGAACGGCAGCGGGAAGTCCGGCGTCTGGTCGGCGTAGACGAAGTCGTAGAGGGGGTGCCCGGTGCCGATCGTGGCGGCGCCGCCGACGTAGACGTGCAAGTCGACGAAGTTCGCCCCGTTGGGCGCGAGGTAGGTCCATGCCAGTCGCGCGGCGATGCTGAGCGCGAGCAGCAGTGGGGCGAGGGTGGCCAACCGCTCGCGGACGCGCGGCGGGGCGCTGGTGATCGTGTCTACCCGCAAGACTCTAGCGAGCGCAACGCCGGACACGCGAAATGCACGTTATGCAGGAAAAGTGCGAGACGGGGTCTGCAAAACGTGAATCT
>JBAPQQ010000185.1:0-14517 GCA_049280695.1 Mycobacterium sp. | reverse complement strand
GCCCGAGTCTTTTCTGGGGGCCAAGCCGACACGACGCCGGGGATTTCCGGAAGAGAGCCGCCGAAGGTTCGCCGCGATGTGAGCCGGTCCGCCGGCATGGACGGGGCCGACGATGATCCAGACCGGTTGACCGCTGAGCATGACGTCGAGCTCTCCGGTAGAGATCCGCCAGCGACGTGCCGGCATCACGGCCATACCTCGTCGTAGATTCGCTCGATCCTCTCGAAGGAGCTTTCCCACGAGTCCTGGCCCGCTCTTGTGGCGCTGCGCGTCGCGAGGTCCTGCCACAGGTTTCGATCCCCGGCCAGCCGATCAAGTGCGTCTGCCAGTGCGGCGGGGTCCGGATCGACGAGCAGCCCGTCGTCGGCCACGGTGTCCCGGACCCCCACGACGTTTGTAGCGACCACCGGTAGACCGGCGGCGAATGCCTCGAGCAGCACCAGACCGGTGCTCTCTTTGACGGACGTCAGGACGAAGGCATCCGCCCATCGGTATTCGTCGACCAGGTCTTGGCCCACCTTCGCGCCCACTATGCGGGTATTACCAAGGCACAGTTCGCTGATCATCCGCTCGAGCGCCCGGCGCTCCTCGCCGTCTCCGACGATTCGCACCTCGACCGGCTCCGTCATAGCCGCCAGCGCGCGGAGGAGCAGAGATACATTCTTCTGGGGTGCGAGTCGCCCGACGAATAGCAGCCTGAACGGACGACCCGGGCTGGGGTGTTCTCGGGCACCCAAGAAGAATTGGGTTCCTACGCCGTTGGGAATCAACTCTATTCGGTCCGCTCGCACACCATGCGTCCTGACCAGGAACTCAGGTTGGTCCGCAGAGACCGCGATCACCCGAGCGGCGGACCGCAGAACCGCTCCCAGGACGAACCTCTTGTAGAGCAAGAACAACCGGCCGAATCGTCCCGAGGGATCTACGTCGAGATGGAAGTGCACGACGTACTGCCTGCGCAGCAGTTTGGACATCAGCCATACCACCTCCGGCGCATAGGCGACAGCGATGTGCACGTGCACCACGGCGCGCCGCGAAAGGCGCGCAATGTGGACGGGCAGCGTGGGCATGAAAGGTATATGCGCGAATTCCATTGTCGGAAAACGCCTGACCCGGAGATTGCCGATGCGCTCCGACCGCGGAGGGTTGACCTCCGCGGCGGTAGAGGTGAACACCTCCACCCGACGATCCCTCGCGAGGTGCTGCGCTATCGATTGTGCGACGGCTTCCATTCCGCCGATGTGCGGCGGGTAATAGGGGACGACGTGCACGACCGGCCTCGCCCGGCCCCCGTGGTCGCCGTTGCCGCGGGCCGATGGATGGCGACCGCCATCGCGCCGCAGAGTAGTCACCGAACCCATCAGTGCGCACCTGGCTGCGTGCCGAGAACCTTTTCGAATACGACGCAGGTCTGTACGGCTTGTGCATTCCAGGACCACTGGGAGCGGATCTTCTGAGCGCCGCGAAGACCCATCTCTGTTGCCAAAGACTTGTCCGCCAATATCTTTCCGATGCTGCCAGCGAGCGCAGAGACGTCACCTGGTTCCACCAATACGCCGTCGACACCGTCCGCCACCAGATCGGGGACACCACCAACTCTCGTGGAAACGACGGGCCGACCGCTCGACATAGCCTCCGCCAGCACGCTTCCGAAGCTTTCGAAGTGCGTCGGCAACGCGAGAACACCGGCTCTGCGGTAGGCCACCGCCAACTCGTCTCGTTGAAGGCTGCCAACGAATGTCACGTGTTCGACCAAACCGAGACGGCGGCACAGCGCCACGTAATCCGTAATACCGTTGCCGTCGCCGACCACCTCGAGCCGTACCGCAGGACGTTCCTGCCGAAGGATGGCCATGGCCTTGATCAAGTCCGCGAGGCCCTTGTAATGCGCCGCCCTTGCAAGCGACGCGACAAAGAGCACCAAATTCGTATCCGGCGTGCCACCCTCGGTGAACAAGTCGGTGTCCACTCCCGGTTCGATGATCGTCACCTTGCCGGCGAATAGGTCAGGGAACGACTCGGCGACGTACTTGGAGTTGGCGATGATGTGATCAGCACGCCGTGCCGTCGCGGAGAGCACGAATCGTTCATAGGTGCGGCAGGTCAGGTTGTACAGCACGTTCCCGTTTCGCATCGGCCCCGTGTGGTAGGTGAGGACGAAGGGCAATCGCCGGGCAGATCGAGCTGCCACGTCGGCGAGAAGAGGGACGGGAGCGTGGGCGTTGACGACGTCGACCTGTTCGCGCTCGATGATTTCCCGCAGGAAATGGGTCCAGCGCAATCCGACCGGAGTGTTGGAAATCCGGGCCTGGGCGGGGATTCGATAGATGCGCGCATACTCGGTGTCGACAAACGTCGCCTTCCGAGTTCGCGTTCGCGCGGTCGACGCCACGACAACCCGCCAGCCGTGCCGTTGGTGGAGGAGCCGAGCCAGACTGTCCACGTACCGCTCGACGCCGCCGATGTCGGGCGGGAAGTATGCCGAAACCAGCAATACCGTCTTGCCCCTCATGACGGGCCCACCGCTCGAGCATTCCGGCGTTCGCTGCAAGCTGCGCGCTCGGCCGAGCGTGAGTCAACGCGCCAGGTTTCGCACCTGGGCACTCCGGTGGCAGTCGATGTTTTCCTCACCGTTGTCCTCACCGAATACTTCCCGTCGTCTGAACTGTCGCCGGCGATAACGTGTCGAGCCCCGGCCAATTGCGGCCGGCTCGATTCAGCCGGTGAAATGCAATGGCCGCCACTGCGCATAGCGCCGCGACGGCATTGCCGGCCAGCCATGCCCATCCCAGCCAATCCACCCCGCGATGGCCCCACAGCTGGGCGAACCCGATCGTCACAACTGCGTAGGCGACGTTGGACACCACCAGGCTGTTCATCAGCCCCATCAACTTGAGCACGTAGCCGGCCCAGGTGTTCAGGGCGACTGGAATCCCGGCGAGAGCCAAGATCTGCAACAGCTGTTGTCCGTGCTGCGCGTAGCCCGCCCCGAAGGCCGACAGAACGTACCGGCCGCACACGGCCAAGATCACCAAGACCGGAATCTGCAGCGCCACCAGCATAAGGCCCGATTTGCGGAGCAGCTTCACGAATCTCGACTGATCGAAGGAACCTTCTGCGAAGAACGCCTCGCCGACGGCGTACGAGATCCCGTACAAGGTATTTGCGATCTGAAACGTCAAGAAGAAGTATCCGGCGCTCGCCGCCCCGAGTGTGTGCACCGCTATCAGCGGCAGCGCCATCACCGGCACGATGTTCAGTACGCCCGAGATGTAGCTCGAGACCGAGTAGCTCAGCTGCGACTTGATGGCTGCAGTCCGGCCGAAGTCGAAGCGGAATCCCAGCACACGAGACAAGCAGAAGATGCCTACAACGGCAGCCACCAGGTATCCGGCGCCGGCGGACGCAAAGATTCCGTAGGCACCGAGCCCGACGAGCGCCACACAAAGGATCAGTTTGGTCAGGCCCTGCACCAGCCCGTCGATGAAGAGGTTGTACTCCGACTTCCGGGCACCGATGAATACGAAGTCGGTCAGCAAGTTGATGCCTGACGCCGCACCGGCAATCAGGAAGCCGAACGCATACAGCGGGTTCTCGTGCACGAACGACAGCTCGGGCGCATATAACGGCACCAGCAACAGATAGATACCGGAGAACGCGAGACCCAAGGTTGCGACCACCGCAATGCTCTGGGTGATTTGAGCATTGGGGTTCTCGGAGCTTCGGTAGAACCGGACGATGGTGGTGTTGAGGCCGAAGAGACTGAGGTAGGCGATCAGCGAAAGCGCCGAGAGCAAGGATGTCCCCGCGCCCACTTGTTCCGGCGAGAAAAGTCTCGCGACGACGAGCGAGAAACCGAAGCCGAGAGCCGCCATCGCGGCCGTCGACGCCATCAGAAAGACGGAATTCCTCACCAACCGGTCGGCGTTCATTGCGCGGTCGTCGAGTGCTTGCGGCCGGATTCTCAGCATCCGCATCCTCCAGTCGACTTGCTGGAGTATGCCCTGACCCGGAGAAGGAAAAATGATGCGACCGAACAGATCAGCGCCAAGCCCAGCGTGAATCCCTCGGTTGGCCAGGCGAGATAATGGGTGAGCGGCATTGCCATGGTCTCTGGATGAGCGATTGTGTTGGCCATCAGGTATATCGCGACGAGCGTAGAGTAGATGAAGGTGGTGCGCAGAAAAGTGGTGACCGCAGCGTGACGTGAGGAATTCCACCATCGAGCGCATTTACCGGCAGAGGTCGCAATTTCTCGCACGACGTACGCTACGGCCGATACGCAGAAACCGACGACCGCGAGCGTGTCGATTCGTATCGGCACCCAGGACATCACCCAAACGGAGAGTCGGTCGGGCGAGACCACCGCGGTCGCAGCACCGTAAACCCAGCCCAACGCGCCGAATACGGCGGCACAATCGACGAGCGCCCACAGCAATGCGCGGCCGGCGACCCGTCGGCCTTCGACCTGATCGGGGTGGTGGACAGGATTCATCGATAAATCCTCGCTCCGTTACTGCTGTAAATGAGGCTCTTCCTTTTGTCCAAGAACGACACCGGGTACTGATAGGTCACGATGTCGCCGGCGTAGGATAGGGCCACTTCATCTTTACGTACGGTCGTATAGCCGAGGAACACATACGCATCTTTTCTGAGGAGTACGGGAAAGATGTCGTCGCCGTCACTGGGTTCGCCGTACCTCTGGCTGGCCGTGAACGCGTAAATGTAGCAAAACGCGTGGGATTGGACATCAGGAGAATGCTCGGAGCCAATTCGGCCCTGCAGCCATTTCATCGCCGTTGCCTCTTGCGCGTGAAGATAGCAATTGTCGTAGTATTCTCCGGAATTGTTGAGGTGCAACTGAGGCGGATATCCGCCAAGTAGCTTGGGAATCACACCCGTCAACGAGAGGTAGAAGCCGACCGCTACGCCGAGCGCCAGCCCGGCCGATTTCGACCGACCAAGCCACGAGAGCGCGTAGATGCTGCCAAACGCCAAGAACGGTGCCAGCCAAAAGAGGCTCTCGGCGAATGTGCGCAGGATGCCGTAATCGACCGACAGGTCGGGTAGAAGCACTTGCAGTGCGATGACAGCGATGCATGCGAACGCTGCCGCCACGAACTCGAAGTTCGGCGTGCACCGGTGTGCCCGGCGGACCACTACCGCCACCAAGCCGAGCGCAACACACAGCTGGAGCCAAACCGGCGCCACGCTGCGCAGAAGTCTGTTGATCGTCGACGCGTCGACGCCGACGTCACCGACTACCTCGCCGATGGCAGTCTCGGGCAGCTCCGCAGGAGTCACCACGGGTGTCGCGTAGCGGTCCAGCTCCGTCAGGTCATAGGTCGCTCCGGCTGCACGGTCTTGCGCGGTGTCTTCGACTGCCTTGCGCCTGAAGGCCCGCAACCGCTTTTCGGCGCTTTGCTTCGGGCCACCGATGACCGCGTAAGACGCGTCAGAGGATCGTTGACCCCCGTCGGCCGCGCTGGTCAAGGAGTCAAACGCGGAGCGGAAGGTTCGCTCGAACTGACCGCCCGCCCCGGTGATCGGCCCAGCCCACAACGAAGCGAGAACCGCGAGGAACACGATGACCGTCCAGGTGAGAACGAGGTGACGTGGATTGCCGAGCCATTCTGGCCGAGGTCGACGGACCCCGTGGCGCCCCTTCCGAGTCCTGCTCAGCCTGAGCACAATCGGCATGACGCGGGTGACTATCCAGCAGACGGCGATTATGCCGAGCATCACGTACGCCGTCGAGTAGTGGGCGAGTACGACGCCGGCACCGAACACGGCGAAACCTATTCGGCGCGTTCGCACCGGTACCGAACCGTTCGTCATCACCAGGATGGCAGTGCCGAGAAAGAAGAAGGCGATCTCCTGGCGATTCATGAACGGCATGTCGCCGAAGTAGGTCGGATATGCGACGAAATAGACGGCCGCCAGGAGGGCGACAGACTTGGACGAGAAGCGGCGTGCGATCAGATAGATCAGTACGGGGCACAAGGCAAACAGCGCCTGGAATACCACCTTGAAGATGTACAGGTCCGGAATACCCGTGACGCGCTCGACGATGGTGGGAAGGATGGTGATGCTCAAGCAGGCGTTGTACGCCGAACGAAGCGAATCCACGTTCCAGATACCTTGGCCAGAAGCCAATTCGAACAGCCGGAACTCACGCTGCACGTCGTGCCCCGTGACGAACCAGCCTCGCAACGAGGTCATCAGCAACAGCGACAGAGAAAGTGCGTAAAGCGCCAGCAGAACCGTCGATTCGTACAGGCTCTGCCGCCAGCGGAAGACACCGACGATCATGACGGCACCAAGGACAAGCGTCGCAGTCGCTACGAAGCCGCCGGCCCCGTTGTTCAGCCGAATCGGACCGGCAACGGAGCCGACGATCAGGATCGCCCCGACCACAAGTACTGTCTGGTCTCGCCGACCTCTCACTCGCGTGATCGACTGCCGACTTCCGGCGGAAAGTCCGTCGTACAGGCGCCAACGGCTGATGCGCCAAAAGCCAAGGCCGATAAGCGCAGTCAGCAATGCGACGACGACGGGAACCCGATCGAGCGGTCGAGCTACGCCGAAGTGCGGGAGGATGTAATTCAGGGCAAGCCCGCCCACCATCAACGCGAGCACGACCAAGGCAAGCGAATACACCAGCGACTCGCGAAGTCGGATGCCCGACGGCCAGTTGACCTTCGCGTTGACCAGCACCACCGGAAGCACAACCATGATTGACAAGCCCGCGATCGCGCGCAGCAGCAGAGGCCCGGTGCCCATCAATGCGACAGCCGCGAACACCGGCACCACGACAACCGGAACTAGGCTGACGGGCCGGTCGCCGCCCTGGGACGGAACGGAATTCGACCGCACTGCCGTTGTGTCGATCACCAGGCGGCTCCGGAGCGACGGAGATGCTCGGCCGCCACGCGAGGTGGAAGGGCCGCCTTCGCCCGGATGACCGCGGGCTTCTGCTGTCGATTCCCGCTCATCGTGCGACAGCGGCCAGAGCGCGGTTGTCGATGTAGTTCACGTCGGAGCGACCACCGATATAATCGAACACTCTCTTCAGCCGGCCCCAGTCGCGGTTCCGCTCGATCTCCCAGCTGTGTCCCCATAGATGGAACACACCGCCGGTGTGCAACACGCGGTCGAACATCGTCGTCGCCAATACGTCCCAGTTGCAGTAGACCCCGGCCGCTCTGCGAAAATTGCCGCGCGCCAGTCGAATCGCGGCGGGCCCGTCGACCAGGTGACGGTAGGCGTGCACGGTGGTATGCGACTCGTAGCGGGGCGAGAAATCCGTCACACCCCGGCGCACGGTTCGGGCGGTCGCGAATCCGGCGTCGCGCACCATCGCCGTATGCCGCGGACGGTATTGGCCGCCGGGATAACAGAACGAGTGCAGCGGCGCGCCGATCACCTGCTCGAGGACGTCTTTTCCGTCGACGATTTCCCTGCGTGCGACGTCATCAGGCAGGCTGGTCAATCGCCGGTGCGTGAGCGTATGGCCGCCGATCTCGAAACGGCATGCCAGGTCTGCTATTTCGCGGTCGCAAAGCCGTTCATGGTGCGGCAATTCGACGTTTCCCTGCGCGATGTAGAAGGTTCCGGGCAATCCGTGCTGTTCCAATAGCTTGGCCAGCTCGCGGTCGCAGACATGGCCGTCATCCCAGCTCGTCGTGACGAATACGCGCTTGGTGCTTTCACCGGACATCTGCTCTCAATCCCTCTCGCAGCATTTGGATCCGCTCGTCGCGTCCGTCCAACCGGACCTCTACCGCCGACCACTGTTCTGCCGCAGAAAGACCGACGGTGGCCGTCGTCATCTGTGCAGTCCCGTCCTTGACGGTCACCGAGCCGTGGGCTCGGCCGAGCGTCGTTCCGGCGGCGTCGACGACCTCGACCTCGTAGGGGAACGTGGTCGTCGCGTCGTGATGGTTGGCCACGGTGAACGACACCTTCATGGCCGTCGAGTCGTTCCCCGGCCCGGCGTCGGCGGGCGCCGGGCGAGGTTGGCCGACCAACGCCGGCGGACCTCCGGAGAAATACAGCTCTGCATATCTGGACGGTTGCCTGGTGAATGACAGCGCCAGCTGATGCCGCGCCTCACCTGAGACGGCGACCACCGCCCCCCCGACGCTGAGCAAGGTCGCCAGTGCGGCCAGTATCCGCCCGCAGCGCCGTGCCGAAACACGCTGGCCCGCAGGCGGACCGGGCTTCGTCGCATCCTCGAGGACTGTGCTCATCGGCTGCTCACCTTGCTACGGATCATCCGCGCAGCGGCGTGCTCAGCGGAGCGCGAAGGCGTCGTCGCCGGTAAAGAGACCACCACGGCGTCCTTCCCACCGACCACCGCCGGCAGCTCTTGGGCCTCGCGCAGCTTGGTCGCCATTAGTATCCGGAGGCATTGCAGGCCGTCGCGCCAGGTGATCTTCTTGCCCTCCTCCGACGTCCGCCCGTTGTAGGTGACCGGTATCTCGTAGGGCCGCACACCGGCGTGCAAGATCTTGGCGGTCAGCTCGGTATCCAAACCGAACCCTTTCTGCGACAGCGTCAATGCCCGAAAATGTGAGACCGGAATCAGCTTCAGGCAGGTATGCATGTCGGTGACGCACGAGTCGAACAGCATGTTCGCCACGAATGTGGTGAACCGGCCGCCGACCGCGAAGCGGTAGGACGGAAACCTTGTGTTCAGACCGAAGATCCGGGTTCCGAACACGTGGTCGGTGACACCGCCGAGCACCGGATCGAGTAGAGCCGGGATGTCGGAGGGCGAATATTCGAGATCGGCATCGAGGATGATCAAGTGCGTGCCCGTCGCGCTGTGGACGCCAGTGCAGACCGCGGCACCTTTGCCGAAGTTGCGGCCATGGCGCACTGTGGTGACGCCCGAATCGGTGAACGGCAGCAGAAGTCGTGCGGTCGCGTCCGTGCTGCCGTCATCGACGACGATGAGTTCCATCGGGCACGGATAGTCCACATCCAGGACGCGAGTCACGGCCCGGACGATGGTCGCGGCCTCGTTGTAGACCGGCATGACGATGGACAGCGCCGTCACAGCACACGCTCCGCTGCAACGACCGGTACCAGACGGCTGGCCGACGCAGAAATGCCGGCGGCCGTCATTCCGATGGCCATCAATGTCGCGTACCGGCCGGCGACCGGAGTGGTCCGGCGCCGCGGTGGACTTGAAAAGTAAAGCCAAGTGCGCGAAATCGCGCAGTACTGCTCTGTAGCATGCAGGAAGCCTTCCTTCGCTGGGGAGGTCAGGGGGTGGGGTCGGTTTGGTCGCTGTCCCCATCCCCGCTAGGAGCGTGATTCAGCAGGTCCTATGCCATATGCCCTCCAACGGGGCGTGGCCGCCCGCAAGCCGGCGTCGGCTCGACGAGCCGGGGACTTCCGTTAGCCGAACGAACTACCCCGGGGTAGCCCCGGCCGCCAGACCGGTCCACTACCGGGGCAGCGCACGTCACGCGATCAAGATCAATCACGTTGCGGCCGCCGAACAGCCTCTGCACCGGTATCACCGGATACTCCTCATTGGTCATGACTTTCAAGGGGGGCGTTATCCTCCACGAGGGCTATCGCAAACACCTGGCGATTAGCTCCTGAGCCGGAGGCGTCGAGTGGTGGGAACAACCGCTGTAGAAGTCAACCATGCTCCGGCCAGATCCGCCACATCAAAGTCTAATCAAAAGTCTAGATCAATTTATGACGTCCTCAAGGGGCACCGTCGCACTGACCGCGTATTGAGCCTCGGTGCATTATTGACGTGCAAACAGGTAAAATAAGCCCAGCATGCCCGTCGCAAACGTGACGGATACTGCCATTAACTAGCGAGCTGCAACGTGTGGAGTCTCATGAAAATGCAATTTTCATAAATGTGACATGACGCACAGGGCGCACCGCGCCGCGGGTCGCCCGAACGAATTGCCGTCAGCAGGCACAGCAAATGTCAGTTCACATGACGTGGCCCGCTGGGCCACGTACGCCGGATCGAAGAAGAGCTGCTTAGGGACACCAAATCCCATCGAGACAGAGCGCCTCTATAGATGTCAGCGAAAATTGCCATCCATCTGGCTGCGCGAACCGTCGCCTCGATGGCGACGCCGTCAGCGCGGTCGATAGCATCGACATCCATGACCAGCAGCACCACGGACACGACGGCGAGCCGTCAGACCAGCACCGAACACACCGCCGAGCCCGCCGCCGCGCACACCATCGACATCCACACCACCGCCGGCAAGCTGGTGGATCTGCGCCGGCGTGCCGAAGAGACGCTGCATCCGGTCGGCGAGGCCGCGGTCGAGAAGGTCCACGCCAAGGGCAAGCTGACCGCACGCGAGCGGATCTACGCGCTGCTCGACGAGGGCTCGTTCGTCGAGCTCGACGCGCTGGCCAGACACCGCAGCACCACCTTCGGCCTCGAGCAGAAGCGGCCCCTGGGCGACGGCGTCGTCACCGGCTACGGGACCATCGACGGCCGCGACGTCTGCATCTTCAGCCAGGACGCCACCGTGTTCGGCGGGAGCCTCGGCGAGGTGTACGGCGAGAAGATCGTCAAGGTGCAGGATCTGGCCATCAAGACCGGCCGCCCGCTGATCGGCATCAACGACGGCGCCGGCGCCCGCATCCAGGAAGGCGTCGTCTCGCTGGGCCTGTACGGCGAGATCTTCCGCCGCAACATCCTTGCCTCAGGCGTCATCCCGCAGATTTCGCTGATCTTGGGTGCGGCCGCCGGGGGGCACGTCTACTCCCCCGCCCTCACCGACTTCGTCATCATGGTCGACCAGACCAGCCAGATGTTCATCACCGGTCCCGACGTGATCAAGACGGTCACCGGCGAGGACGTCACCATGGAGGAGCTCGGCGGCGCGCACACCCACATGGCCAAGTCGGGCACCGCGCACTACGTCGCCTCCGGCGAGCAGGACGCCTTCGACTACGTGCGCGACCTGCTGTCCTATCTGCCGGCCAACAACTACGCAGACCCGCCGCGTTATCCGGTCTCGGCCCCCGGCGGCGCCATCGAAGACAACCTGACCGAGGAAGACCTCGAGCTGGACACGCTGATCCCGGACTCGCCGAACCAGCCCTACGACATGCACGAGGTGATCACCCGCATCCTCGACGACGACGAGTTCCTCGAAGTGCAGGCGGGTTACGCGACGAACATGGTCGTCGGCTTCGGCCGCATCGAGGGCCGGCCCGTCGGCATCGTCGCCAATCAGCCGACGCATTTCGCCGGCTGCCTCGACATCAACGCGTCCGAGAAGGCGGCCCGCTTCGTCCGCACCTGCGACTGCTTCAACATCCCGATCATCACGCTGGTCGACGTGCCGGGCTTCCTGCCGGGTACCGATCAGGAATACAACGGCATCATCCGCCGCGGCGCCAAGCTGCTGTACGCCTACGGCGAGGCGACGGTTGCCAAGATCACCGTGATCACCCGGAAGGCCTACGGCGGCGCCTACGACGTGATGGGGTCCAAGCACATGGGCGCCGACGTCAACGTCGCGTGGCCGACTGCCCAGATCGCGGTCATGGGCGCCTCCGGCGCAGTGGGCTTCGTCTACCGACAGCGGCTGCTCGATGCCGCCAAGAACGGCGAGGACGTCGACGCCCTACGGCTCCAGCTGCAGCAGGACTACGAGGACACCCTCGTCAACCCGTACGTCGCCGCCGAGCGCGGGTACGTCGACGCAGTGATTCCGCCGTCGCACACACGGGGTTACGTCGCCACCGCGCTACGGCTGCTGGAACGCAAGATCACGCAGATTCCACCGAAGAAGCACGGGAACATACCACTGTGAGCGAAGCGAACAATCCAGCACAAGTAAGCGAAGCGAACGAGACCAACGAGAACGAGGCCGACCGGCACGTCGACCTCCACGTCGAGCGTGGCAATCCCTCCGATGACGAGATCGCCGCGCTGGTGGCCGTGCTCGGCGCTACCTCGGGCGGCGTCCCCGAGCCGATCGTGCCGCCGCGAAACATGTGGGGCCACCCCGTGAGCCACCTGCGCTACGCGGCCACCAGCTGGCAGCGCATGACCCTGCTGGAGCGGACCTACATGCGGCGATGACCCGGGTGGTGCTCGGATCCGCCTCGCCCGGACGGCGAAAAGTGTTGCGCCAGGCCGGAATCGAGCCACTCGTGGTGGTCTCCGGTGTCGACGAGGACGCCGTCATCTCCGACCTTGGCGATGCCGCTCCCGACGTCGTCACCGCCGAACTGGCCACCGCCAAAGCCGAGCGGGCCGCCAAGAGCCTCGAAAATTCGGTCACCACCGACTGCGTCGTCATCGGCTGCGACTCGATGCTGTACTGCGACGGCGAGTTGCGAGGCAAGCCGGCATCAGCGGACGAGGCCAAGCGGCAGTGGCAGACCATGGGCGGCCGCACCGGCGAGCTGCACACCGGCCATTGCATAATCCGGTTGCGCGACAACGAGATCACGCATCGGTTCGCTGAAACCTTGCTCACTACGGTGCATTTCGCGGTGCCGTCGGCTGCCGAACTCGACGCCTACGTTGCCAGCGGCGAGCCGTTGACGGTGGCCGGCAGCTTCACCATCGACGGTCTCGGCGGGTGGTTCGTCGACGCCGTCGACGGCGACCCCTCGAGTGTGGTCGGCATCAGCCTGCCGCTCACCCGGCGGCTCTTCGCGCGTGCGGGACTGTCGATTACGCAGTTGTGGGCGGCCAACCCGCTCGCCTAACCCCGCGAAACTCCGGTTTTGCCTACCTGCGCTCGAAGGTTGCGTGCGAAACTGCCGGCTTGGCACGAAGCGCTACGCTCAAGGCGTGCCTTTGCCTGCCGATCCCAGCCCCGAACTGCAGTCCTACGCCCACCCCGAGCGGTTGGTCACCGCCGACTGGCTGGCGTCGCACCTCGGCGCGGCCGGCCTCGCGGTGGTCGAGTCCGACGAGGAAGTGCTGCTCTACGACGTCGGCCACATCCCCGGTGCGGTGAAGATCGACTGGCACACCGACCTCAACGACCCGCACGTGCGCGACTACATCGACGGCGAGCAGTTCGCCGCGCTGATGGACGCCAAGGGCATCGCCCGCGACGACACCGTGGTGATCTACGGCGACAAGAGCAACTGGTGGGCCGCCTACGCGCTCTGGGTGTTCACCCTGTTCGGCCACCCCGACGTGCGACTGCTCGACGGCGGACGCGACCTGTGGATCTCCAGTAACCGCGAGACCACCCTGGAGGTGCCCGACCGCCGCTCCAGCGGCTACCCGGTGGTGCAGCGCGATGACGCGCCGATTCGCGCGTTCAAGGAAGACGTCCTGGCCAACCTCGGTGCGCAACCCCTCGTCGACGTGCGCTCTCCGCAGGAGTACACCGGCGAACGAACCCACATGCCGGACTACCCCGAAGAGGGCGCGCTGCGCGGCGGCCACATCCCGACCGCCCGGTCCATCCCGTGGGCCAAGGCGGCTCAAGACGACGGGCGGTTTCGCAGCCGCGCGGAACTCGAGGTGCTGTACGGGTTCATCGAGCCCGACGACAAGACCATCGTGTACTGCCGCATCGGGGAACGCTCGAGCCACACCTGGTTCGTGCTGACACATCTGCTCGGCCTGTCCGGTGTGCGCAACTATGACGGCTCCTGGACGGAGTGGGGCAACACCGTGCGCGTGCCGATCGTGGCCGGGGAAGAGCCCGGCACGGCGCCGTGATGCCCCAGCCGCTGGCCGAGGTGGTGTCCGACTTCCAGGAGGTCGACGGCCAGGACAAGCTCAAGCTGCTGCTGGAGTTCGCCGACGACCTGCCGCCGCTGCCGGCCGACCTGGAGGAAGCCGCGATGGAGCCGGTGCCCGAATGCCAGACGCCGTTGTTCTTGCACGTCGACGCCGCCGACCGCGACGACGTCCGGCTGTTCTTCAGCGCACCGGCCGAAGCGCCCACCACCCGCGGGTTCGCGTCGATCCTGGCCACCCTCGACCATCAGCCCGCCGACGACATCCTGGCAGTTCCCGACGACTTCTACACCGACCTGGGCCTGGCGGCGTTGATCAGCCCGCTACGGTTGCGCGGGATGTCCGCGATGCTGGCCCGCATCAAACGCCACCTGAGGTAGCGGCGATCAAGCGACACCTGCGCACCGCCTAAACTGCCCGTCGGATACATTTTTAAAGACTTCTCTTAGAGACCCAGCCAACCAGGAGGCGCAGTGCCTAGTCACGCCGATTCACGGATCTCCAAGGTGCTCGTCGCCAACCGCGGCGAGATCGCGGTCCGAGTGATCCGGGCGGCGCGGGACGCGGGCCTGGAAAGCGTGGCTGTATACGCCGAGCCCGACGCCGACGCGCCGCACGTGCGCCTGGCCGACGAGGCGTTCGCGCTGGGGGGCCAGACGTCGGCGGAGTCGTACCTGGACTTCGGCAAGCTTCTCGACGCTGCCGCGAAATCCGGGGCCAACGCGATCCACCCCGGTTACGGCTTCCTCTCGGAGAACGCCGACTTCGCCCAGGCCGTCATCGACGCGGGCCTGATC
>JBAPQQ010000184.1:0-3287 GCA_049280695.1 Mycobacterium sp. | reverse complement strand
GAGCAGACGCGAACTCGCACGATTCGGCCCCGGGTAATGCGATTCCGCGTCTGCTCGCGGGGAGAGGGGGGTCACAACTGCGTCAGGATCTCGGCGCCGTCGTCGGTGACCACGAGCGTGTGCTCGAACTGCGCGGTCCACTTGCGGTCCTTGGTGGCCACCGTCCAGCCGTCGTCCCAGATCTCGTAGTCCAGCGCACCGAGGTTGATCATCGGCTCGACGGTGAACGTCATGTTCGGCTCGAGCACCGTGGTCACCGATGGCTGGTCGTAGTGCAGGACCACCAGGCCATTGTGGAACGTGGTGCCGATGCCGTGGCCGGTGAAGTCGCGAACCACGTTGTAGCCGAAGCGATTTGCGTACGACTCGATGATGCGGCCGACCACCGACAGCGACCGGCCGGGCTTGACGGCGTTGATCGCGCGCATCGTCGCCTCACGGGTGCGCTCGACCAGCAGCCGGTGCTCCTCGGAGACGTCGCCGGCCAGGAAGGTGGCGTTGGTGTCGCCGTGCACCCCGTCGATGTAGGCGGTGACGTCGATGTTGACGATGTCGCCGTCCGCTATCACCGTCGAGTCGGGGATGCCGTGGCAGATGATCTCGTTCAGCGACGTACAGCACGACTTCGGAAAACCCTTGTAGCCCAACGTCGATGGATAGGCACCGTGGTCGACCATGTACTCGTGCGCGATGCGGTCGAGCTCGTCGGTGGTGACGCCGGGCGCGACGGCCTTGCCGGCCTCGGCCAGCGCGCCGGCAGCGATGCGGCCCGCGACGCGCATGCTCTCGATCACCTCGGGCGTCTGCACCCAGGGCTCGTCGCCCTCCTGCACGGTCGGCTTCCACGCGTACTCCGGACGCGGGATCGACGACGGCACCGCGCGCGTCGACGTCAGCACACCCGAGCGCAGAGCGGAACGGACAGTCATCCCACCAGCCTATCGACCGGCCAGCGGGCGCCGGAGCCGCTCGAACCTCTGACGGCGCGGCCCGCGGATTCTGAGCGAGCCCAGCACTATGCGGCCCGTCAACACGACGTGCGGCCGCCCTTCGGCGGGCGGGTCCTTGCGCAGGTCGCGGGCACTGCCGCCGTACACCGTCACGTCGTCGATTGACGCGCTCGCCCCTTCGGGCAGCCGGATGTCCACCGAGCCGCGGATGATGTCGAGCTCGATGACCACGACGGGGCCGGCGAAGCGCGCGTTGGTCAGGTCCAGTTCCACCGAGCCGACGCGCCGCACCAGCGTCAACCTGGTCGGAACGGTCCATTCGCCGTGCCGTTTCAGCGAGCCGAGCCAGCCGCGCAGCTCGACGCGGTCGGCCACCGAGGTGACGAAAGCGCCGGGGCCGGGCAGGTCGTCGACGAGAGAGTCGAGCTCGCCGCGGGTGCGGGCGTGCGACACCCGGGTCGAGCGGTCGTCGAACTCGTCGATGTCGATCAACCCCAGGGCCAGCGCATTGGCCAGCCGCCGCAGCGTCCCGTTGCGGTCCGCGTCGGATACCCGCAGCTCGATCGCTTGGTCACCGGTACTGGTCATGGCCCTACCAAGTTACCGCCGCTGCCGCGGCTCAGCCCAGGTAGTCGGGCGGCAGCTGGCCGAACATGAACTTGACCATCCGCACCGCGTACTCGGAGCTTCCGCCCCCGACGATCAGCGCCGCGAACGCCATGTCGCCGCGGTAACCGGCGAACCACGAGTGTGATCCGCCCTGGAATTCCGCCTCCCCCGTCTTGCCGTAGACCTCGCCGGAGTCGGCGATGTCGTTGGCGGTGCCGTTGGTGACCACGAGTCGCATCATCGGGCGCAGACCGTCGACCATCTGCGCGGTGATGTCGGTGTGCTCGCCCTCGACCCCGGTGTGACGGCCCAGAATGAGTTGCGGCACGGGCGTCTTCCCGGCGGCCACCGTCGCGGCGGCCAACGCCATGCCGAACGGGCTGACCAGCACCTTGCCCTGGCCGAAGCCGTCCTCGGTGCGCTCCGCCAGGTTGACGGTGGGCGGTACCGACCCGGTCACGGTCGCAACCCCGGCCACGTCGTAGTCCAGGCCGACGCCGTACTGGGCAGCCGCCACGGTCAGCGCGGTCGGCGGCATCCGACTGGCCAACTCGGCGAACGTCGTGTTGCACGAACTCGCGAACGCCCGTGACATCGGCACCACGCCGAGGTCGAAGCCTCCGTAGTTCGGGACCGTGCGGTGGCCGATGTCCATCGTGCCGGGACAGGCCAACAGGGTGTTCGGGGTGGCCATGTCGCGCTGGATGGCCGCGCCCGCGGTGATCATCTTGAAGGTCGACCCGGGCGGGAACAGGCCAGTCGTGGCCAGCGGGCCCTGGGCGTCGGCGGCCGGGTTTTGTGCGATGGCAAGTATCGCGCCGGTGGACGGCCTGATCACGACGATCATCGCCTGCCGGCCGACATTGTCGACCGCACTCTGCGCGGCGTCCTGGATAGAGCGGTCCAGCGTCATCGTCACCGACGGGGCGGGCTTGCCCGGAACCTCGTTGAGGATGCCGACGTCCACCCCGTTCTGGTTGACGCTGACCACCCGCCAGCCCGCCTCGCCGTCGAGTTCGTCGATCACCGTCTTCTTCACCTGCGCGACGAGCGCGGGCGCGAACCGGTCGTCGGTCGGCAGCATGTCGGCTTGCGGGGTCACCACCACTCCGGGCAGCTGCCCGATCGCCGGGGCCACGCGGTTGTTGTCGTCGGGCCGCAGCGTGATCAGATCCACCGGCTCGGTGGACGAACTGGCCTGCTCGGCGAGGCGCTGCGGGTCGAGGGTGTCGTCGAAGGGCCGAAGCGCATCCACGACGACACGCGCCGTCGGCATCAGCGCCGCGCCGGCCTTTCTCGCATCGAGTTCGTAGTGATAGAGGAAGCCGGGCTTGAGCACGTCGCTGCCCCTCACCTCGTTGACGGAGGCGCGCTGGGGCAGGTCGGCGCGCAGCGCGAAGGTCTGGTGCTCGCCGAGCTTGGGGTGCAGGCCCGCGGGCGTCCAGCGGACCTCCCAGCGGCCCTCCTCGCGGATCATGGCCAGCCGCCCGTCGTAGGTCCAGGTCCGGTTCTTCGGCAACTGCCAGGTGTAGCGGTAGTCGACGGCGCCCGTGTCCTCGTCGAAGCTCGAGCTCAGGACCTGCGCGTCGAGATGCGTCGCCTGCAGGCCCGCCCACGCCGCGTTGAGCGCAGTCCGCGCGTCGTCGGGCCGGTCCGCCAGTGCCGCGGCCGCGGTGGTGTTGCCGGTGGCCAATGCGGCGAAGAACTCCTCGGCGACCGGGACGGGAC
>JBAPQQ010000183.1:0-10408 GCA_049280695.1 Mycobacterium sp. | reverse complement strand
CATCGGGGAGACCCCGCCGAAGACGCCGTGCGAGTTCAACAGCGTCGTCGTCGGCATGATGATCAACGTCGACGGCTTCCGGGAGGTGTTCTCCAAGTACATCTTCAGCGGCATTCTCGATCGCCATCCGAAGCTGCGGATCGGCTGGTTCGAGGGCGGGATCGCCTGGGTACCCTGGGCTTTGCAGGACGCGGAGCACCTGCTGGCGTCCTACCAGCACATGTTCAACCACCAACTGGAACACGACATCCAGCATTACTGGGACACGCACATGAGCGCGTCGTTCATGGTGGATCCGCTGGGCTTGCAGCTGATCGACCGCATCGGCCTCAACAAGGTCTTCTGGTCGAGCGACTACCCGCACAACGAAAGCACGTTCGGCTACTCGGAGAAGTCGCTGGCCACTGTCGTCGACGCGGTCGGCCCGGAGAACGCCGCCCGCATCTGCAGCGGCAATATCAAGGAGTTCTTGGGTCTGGCATGACGACTTCCGTATCGGCGGCCTCGTCTGCCCTTCAGATACCCGATGAACCGGACCGCGCCCGGATGTATCGCGAGGCCGGTTCGCGATTGCGCTTTGCGATGGCCGAAAACGGCGTCGAAGCACTGGTTCTGCTCAACAACGGCAACGTCGTGTACTCGACGGGGGCCGCGTGGCCCCTGCTCGACGCCGGACTCTCGCACGTCGAGCGGCCGGTGGCGATCGTGCTGGCCACCGACGAGCATCCGCATCTGTTCATGCCGTTCCGCGAGGGTGCATCGGCCGAATCGCAGGTTCCGGCGGATCATCTGCACCCCCCGCTGTACCTCGAATTCGACGAAGGCGTGCAGCATCTCGCGCGGGTGCTGGCCGATCTGACCCCGCCCGGCGCGAACATCGCGGCGGACGAGTTGACGGGCGCGATGCGCCGGGTCGCCGGCACACTGTTCCCCGCGGGCCCGCCGGTGGATGCCGCACCCGTCGTCGGCGCGGCCAAGCTGGTCAAAACCATCGACCAGATCTCCGCGATCCGGAAGGCCTGCCGCATCACCGAGGCCGCGGCGGCCGACGTCCAGAAGGCGTTGGCACCGGGAGTCCGCCAGATCGACCTCTCGGCGGCCTTCGTGCGCCGAGCGTTCGAACTCGGTGCCACCACCAACATGCTCGAAGCGATCTGGCAGGTGATGCCCGGCTCGAAGGCCGAAGGGGTGTGGACCACCCACGGCGACCTCGCGCTGCCGCTGCTGACCACCGAACGGGCCTTGTCGAAGGGCGACGTGTTGTGGACCGATGTCAGCATCACGTATGCCGGCTACTGCTCGGACTGGGGCCGTACCTGGGTTGTCGGGCAGGACGTGTCGCCGCGGCAACAGGACCAGTTCCGCCACTGGCGGCACATCCTCGACGCCGTGCTGAGTGTGACGAAGGCCGGTGCCACCTCCGGTGACTTGGCCCGCGCGGCGATCGCTGCCAACAACGGGCGCAAGCCGTGGTTGCCGCACTTCTACCTGGGGCACGGCATCGGCACCACAGCTGCCGAAACCCCAATGATCGGAACGGATCTGGGCGAGGAGTTCGACGACAACTTCGTCTTCCCGGCCGGGATGGCTCTGGTGTTGGAGCCGGTGGTCTGGGAGGACGGCACCGGAGGCTACCGAAGCGAGGAGATCGTGGTCATCACCGAAGACGGCTGGACGCCGCTCACCGACTACCCCTATGCCCCTTATGGCGACTGAGGTACTGCCCGACGATCGGGCACTGCGCATCGGACGACGCGAGCGCGCTTTCGCTCAGATGGAAGCGCACGATCTCGACGTGCTCGTGCTCGGGCGACAAGCCAACGTCCGCTACTTCAGCGGCGCACCGCAACTGTGGGTGGCCGGCACGCGGCCCTTCGGCCCGATCTGCATCGTCGTTCGCGGCACCAACGAGATCTATCTGAACAGCACCTGGGACGAGGGGATGCCTGAGGACATCCCGCGCGATCACCTGTACGGGCTGGCCTGGAATCCGATGACGCTGATTTCGGTGCTGCAGAACATCAAGGGGTCGGCCACTGCACATAGGGTCGGAACCGACGCGCTCTCACCGACTTTCGCGAAGCTCTTGCCGCTGGCCTTTCCGAACGCCGAATTGGTCGATGGCGAGGCGGCGATGCGGGCTGCGCGGCGCATCAAGACGCCCGACGAAGTGACGGCCATCCGTGCGGCCCTGCGGGTCGCCGAGCACGGGATTGCCGCGGCAATGGCGGAGTTGAGGCCGGGAATCTCCGAACAGTCGCTGGCCGGTGCAGTGTTGGAGGCGATGGCCGCCGGCGGCGTGACCACGCCCGCCACCCAGGACGCGGCATGGATCACGTCGCGGGAACACCCGTGGCGGCGGGCCGGCGGCGACGGACGGGTGCAGGCCGGCGACCTGGTGGCGTTGAAGGCAGGCGTCCTCGCCGACGGCTACGTGGGTGAGGTCGGCAGGACGTACACCTTCGGTGATGCGGACGAGCCCATTCGCTCGCTGTATGAACGGTCGAACGATCTGTGCGACAAGCTGATTGCGGCGTGCCGTCCCGGCGCGGTGGCCAGTGACCTGTTCGCGGCCTACGAGGCGGCCGGCGAGCCGCTGCCGCCGATGCCTGTCGCGCATGGGCTCGGTCTGGGCTTCGACCCACCCGTGGTGACCCCGAGGATGCCGGCAACCGCCACCGAAGAGCGCCTCGATCCCGGCATGGTGCTCGCCGTCACCGGTTACGTGTGGGAGCAGGGAGTCGGTGCGGTGTTCAGCCGGGACGCGGTGCTGATCACCGCCGACGGACCGGAGCTTCTCACTCCGCGTTCGGTGACTGCCGGGATCAGTTGAAGGAGATCCGATGTCGGACAGACCTTCACCGGAGGAGATCATCCTCTACGAGAAGGACCCGAAGACCAAGATCGCGACGATCACGTTCAACCGTCCTGACTTCCTCAACGCGCCGACGTCCGCGGCGCGGCTGCGGTACGCGGACCTGTTGCATGGCGCAACCGTCGACGACGACGTCAGGGTGGTGGTGATTCGTGGGGTCGGCGACGACTTCGGCAGCGGCGCAGACCTTCCCGAGTTCATGGAAGGCGCGGATGACCCCGGTTTCCGGCTCGCGGAGTTGAGGCTGTCGGACGACGGCAGTGTGACGTATCCTCCCAAGGGGTCGTTTCGCTACGGTGCGACGATCGGCCAGTGGTTCGCGAACTCGCAAGCCGGCAACCGGCCGTTGCAGGAGTTGAAGAAGATCAGCATCGTCGAGGCGAAGGGCTACTGCTACGGCTGGCACTTCTACCAGGCCGCCGACGCCGACTTGGTGATCTCTTCCGACGACGCGCTTTTCGGCCATCCGTCGTTCCGCTACTACGGGTGGGGTCCGCGGATGTGGACCTGGGTGCAAACGATGGGGCTGCGCAAGTTCCAGGAAATGGTGTTCACCGGCCGTCCGTTCACCGCCGCCGAGATGTTCGGCTGCAACTTCCTCAACAAGGTGGTGCCGCGAGACCAGCTCGAGGCGGAGACCGCCAAGTATGCGCAGGCGTGCGCGCGTAACCGCCCCACCGACACCATCTTCGCGCAGAAGGTCTTCTTCGAGGTCGTCAAGCAGTTCCACGGCGAATACATGGGCAGTCTGCTGTCGGGGCTCTTCGAGTCGTTGGGGTCGCACATTGCGCACGACGAGAGCGACGACGAGAGCGACATGGACATGCACGAGGCGCTCGACAGCGGCTTGGCGGACGCCGTCAACGACAACGACCGCAAGTATCCGCCGGACTTCCGGTTGAGCAAGTCGAACCGCAAGAAGGCCGACTAGGCCGGTGGAGCCGCTGACCGGGTACGTCGTCGTCGACCTGTCGACCGGGATTGCCGGCGCGTACTGCACGAAACTGCTCGCCGACGGCGGTGCCACCGTCGTGAAAGTAGATTCACCGCAAGGCGATCCGCTACGAAAGTGGTCGGCTTCTGGTGCGGCGATACCCGACAGCGAGGACGCGGCGCTGTTCACTTTCCTGGCATCCGGCAAGCACAGCGTCGTCGTCGACGGTCAGGACGCCGACGACGTCGCGTTGCTGGACGCGCTGCTGTCCGACGCTGACGCGGTGGTGTGGTCACGCGGTTCGGAAGCCACCGAGGCGAGCAGTCCTGACGCGATCCACCGTGCCCACCCCCATCTGACCGTCACGGCGATCACGCCGTTCGGGCTGGACGGGCCATGGAGCGACAAGCCGGCAACCGAGTTCACCTTGCAGGCATGGTCGGGCGGGATCGTCGGGCTGGGCCGCGGCGCACCGGACCGGGCGCCCGCATATGTCGGCGGCCAGGTGGGGGATTGGCTGTGCGGTGCGTACGCCGCTGCGGCAACGCTGATTTCGCGCGCCAGCGGCGCGGCGGAACTGATCGACCTCTCCA
This sequence comes from Mycobacterium sp., assembly GCA_049280695.1. Taxonomy (GTDB): domain Bacteria; phylum Actinomycetota; class Actinomycetes; order Mycobacteriales; family Mycobacteriaceae; genus Mycobacterium. Next base: position 6,006 of record JBAPQQ010000183.1, on the reverse strand, counting down.
TGCTCGAGGCGCACATCATGGGCCTCACGTATTACCCCGTGACGTTCTTCGAAATGCTCGGGCGGCCGTGGCGTGATGCGCGCAAGCTGACGGTGCCGGGCATCGCACAGGCCAAGGACGGGCTGGTGGACCTCGGCTGTGGCACCGCACAGCAGTGGTTCGACCTGTGCGTGATGATCGACCACGCGGAGTGGATCGACGAGGACTCGCCGCTGACGATCACCGAGCAGGCCAACGAGAAGTCCGACGAGATCTACGCATGGGTGCGAGACCACACCGTCGACGAGATACGCGAGCTGGCAACGGCTTTCCGGATCCCCAACGCCCCGGTGGCCAACGGCGCCAACATCGAGTCCCTGGACCACTTCCAGGCTCGCGGGTCGTTCGTGGCCAGCCCGCGCGGCGACTTCCATCAGCCCGGTCCGCCGTACCGCATGCAGCCGGAGTTCCTCCGGCCGCCGTCACCGGCGCCGGCGCTCGGCGAGCACACCGAGCACTACCGCCGAGATTGCAGCCACGGTCGTGAGATCGGCCGATCAACGACCCGGAATGCAATTTCGCCGCTGAACGGCATTCGCGTGCTGGACATGACCACGTTCTGGGCCGGCCCGTCGTGCACGCATATGCTGGCCATGCTCGGCGCCGACGTCATCCACCTGGAGTCCACCCGCCGCCCCGACGGCACCCGGCTGATCGCTGGGGTGCCGGTCACCGAGGAACACTGGTGGGAGAAGTCGCCGATCTTCTCGGGCCTGAACACGAACAAGCGGGGTGTGACCCTCGACCTGCAGAACGCACGGGGCCGAGAGGTCCTGCACCGGCTCATCGCCACCTGCGACGTGGTGGTGGAGAACTTCACACCGCGGGTCATGGATCAGCTCGGTCTGGAATTCGCTGCGGTGAAAGCACTTCGGCCGGATGTGGTCATGGTGCGGATGCCCGGCTTCGGCCTCGACGGTCCGTGGCGCGACAACCCGGCGTTCGCCTATGCCATCGAGGCGGCGGCAGGCCTGAGCTGGCTGACCGGCTATCTGGACCGCCCGCCCTACGAGCCGTATTCGGTCGGCGATCCGAACGCGGGTGTGCACGCGCTGATCGGGCTGCTGCTGGCCCTGGAGTATCGACGTCGGACCGGCGAAGCGGTGCTCGTCGAAGCGTCGATGGTGGACGCCGCGATCAACATCGCCACCGAACAGGTCATCGAATACACGGCATACGGAGCGCTGCTGCAGCGGGCCGGCAACCGCGGGCCGACGGCTGCGCCGCAAAACCTCTACCAGACAGCCGACATCGACGAGTTCGGCCGTGCAGACTGCTGGGTCGCCGTCGCCGTCGCCACCGACGACCAGTGGCGGCGGCTGCGGGAAGCCATCGGCAATCCCGCGTGGGCGTTGAGCCCCGACCTGTCCTCCGAAAGCGGGCGACGTGAGCACCACGACCTCATCGACAAGCACCTGACGGCCTGGTGTGCAAAGCAGTCCGGCGACGAGATCGTCGCGCGACTGTGGGACGCGGGTGTGCCGGTCGCGAAAGTCATGCAGCCACACCGGCAGACGGAGATTCCGCAGCTCGCGTTCCGGAAGTTCTTCGAGGACGTGGCTCACCCGGTGAATGCTGCTGCGCCCCACAGCACTCTGCCGATGAGGTTCTCGGCCGGGCCGCACCGGATCCACCGTCGTCACGCGCCATTGCTCGGGGAGCACAACCGTGAGGTGCTGGCCGAACTGGGATTCACCGACTCGGAAATCGGCGAGCTCGAAGCTCAGGGCGTCATCGGGCGGTCGATCGGGTGATTTCGGCGCGCCAACGGTCGCTGACCGACCGTATGCGCGCCGAAATCACTCGGAGGTGAGCCCGGGTTCGCCCAGCTTGGCGCGGATGGCGCCCCACGGATCCGCATACTTTCCGGGCGACTTGTAGTACGCGCCCTGACGTGTGATGTACATCCGGGCGAGCGGAACGAGCAGCCGCAGCAGGTAGCGCTTCCAGCCGGTCCTCTCGCGCATCTCCGTCACCATGTCGTCCCACGAATAATGTTGGAACGACAGCGCTTCCTGCGCACGGGTGGGGTCCATCCAGTCGGTGACGAACCAGTCGTCTTCGCTGTCCGGGTTTCCCGGCCGGCCCGGGGGCAGAGCGCCGGGCAAGCCGCGGGCCGCCGCCAGGGCTGGACCGACGTCGCCCTGTTTGACCTTGTGCGAGTCGTCGCCGGCGATCAACAGGATCTCACCCACGACGTCGGCGGTGGTGGCGTTGGCGAATGCGGTTGCGACGTCGCGGACGTCGACGCTGTGCATGCGTCCGTCGCTGGGCAGGCAACTTTCGAAGAACAACGCGTCGGTGCTGAACGGCATCGCGTTGGGATCGGCGCTGAGCACGCCGCCGAGCCGCAAAACCACCCACGGCAGGCTCGAGGCGCGCACCAGTTCTTCGGCTTCGAGTTTGGTTCCGCTGTACAGGTCCACCGCGCGGGTCGGGCTCCCTGCGGTGAGGATGTCGTGGTGGCGGTGAGGGTTGCGGGAGCCGAACACGGCGTTGCTCGAGGCTTGCACGAAGCGCGGCGGTTTCGGCTGTGCCTCCGCCGCGCGGACCAGCGTTTCGGTGGCGCCGACGTTCACCTTCCGCGCGGCCGCGGGATTGCGGTAGATCCCGGGCGGGATGATCGCCGCCAGGTGGATGATCGCGGCGGGTGCCACCTCGGACAGCAGCCGGCTGACGTCGGCCGCGTTCGTCAGGTCGACCCAGCGGATCCGCACGCCGGCCGGCAGGGCCTCCGCCTTCTTGCGGTTGGCCGGGGTCCCGATGTCGGCGACCACCACCGGCCGACCGTCGGCCACCAACCGCTTCACCGTCTCGGTGCCGACCAGCCCGAGTCCACCCGTGACCAGCACAGCGTCCGACATGCGTCTCCTAGCAACCGGGCGGTTATCGCATTCTCGAAATCGGAGAGTAGCATATCCGCAGCTGAGCCTAGGGGGATGCCGTGACCGCCGAACTGCCCAAGTGGGACCCGGCGTTCACCGAGAACGTCACGAAGACGCTCGGGGCGGTCGTCAAGCGCTACTTCCGGGCGGAGGTCCGCGGGCTGGACTGCATGCCGGCAGCCGGCGGAGCGCTGGTGGTGTCCAACCACTCGGGCGGCATGTTCACACCCGACGTCCTCGTGTTCGCCCCGGCGTTCTACGACGAGTTCGGCTACGACCGGCCTTTGTACACGCTCGCCCACAACGGTGTATTCGTCGGTCCGACGGAGAGCCTTCTACTTCGTGTCGGCGTGATCCATGCGAGCCGGGAGAACGCGGCGAAGGCGCTGCGCTCCGGCGGCGTCGTGCTCGTGTTCCCCGGCGGGGACTACGACTCGTATCGACCGACCTTCGCCGAAAACGTCGTCGACTTCAACGGCCGCACGGGATACGTCAGGACCGCCGTCGAAGCCGGAGTGCCGATCGTGCCCGCGGTGTCGATCGGGGCCCAGGAGAGCCAGTTGTTCCTCATTCGCGGCGACTCGATCGCGCGGCGCCTGGGCCTCAAGCGCCTGTTGCGGATGGAGATCCTGCCCGTCAGCGTCGGCTTCCCGTTCGGCCTGAGCGTGATCTTCCCGCCGAACGTGCCGCTGCCGAGCAAGGTCGTCACACGGGTCTTGGAGCCGATCGACGTCGTCGCGCAGTTCGGCGAGGACCCCGACGTCGACGAAGTCGACAGCCACGTCCGCGAGCTGATGCAGACTGCTCTCGACCAGTTGGCAGACGAACGCCGGTTTCCCGTACTGGGATGAGCGAACCTGGTAACAGTGACGTCGTGGGACTTGTGAAGACACTGCGACGGGCACGACTGATCGCACCATTGCGGCCGGACAGATATCTGCGGATGGCTGCAGCGATGCGGCGCGAGGGCATGTCGGCGATGGTCGGATTCGCGGCGGCCGCTGCGCGGTGCCCGGATCGGGCCGGACTGGTCGACGAGATCGGGACGCTGACGTGGAAGGAACTCGACGAGCGTATCGACGCATTCGCGGCGGCGCTGCAGGCGTTGCCCGGCGGGGCGCCGGAGCAGATCGGCGTCATGTGCCGCAACCACCGCGGCTTCGTCACGGCGCTCGTGGCGGCCAGCCGGATCGGCGCCGACGTGCTGCTGCTGAACACCGCATTCGCCGGACCCGCGCTGGCCGAAGTGGTCGAGCGCGAAGGGGTGGACGCCATCATCTACGACGAGGAGTTCACCGCGATCGTCGAGCGCGCGCTGGAGAAAAACCCCGAAGCGACGCGGATCCTCGGATGGAGCGACGGCGCAACGGGTTTGACGGTCGATGACCTGGCCGACGGACACGCGGGCCAACATCCGCAACGCACCGGGCGCAAGAGCAAGACGATCTTGCTGACCTCGGGCACCACGGGAGCGCCCAAGGGCGCCAAGCCCGCCTCCAGCGGCGGTGCGCGGGAACTGCAGGCGCTGCTGGACCGGGTGCCGTGGCGTGCCGAAGAGGCCACGGTGATCGCCGCGCCGATGTTTCACGCCTGGGGCTACTCGCAGTTGTTGTTCTGCGCGCTGATGGCCTGCACGATCGTCACGCGGCGCAAGTTCGACCCGGAAGCCACGCTGCAACTCGTCGACCGCCACCGCGCCACCGGGCTGGCCGTGGTGCCGGTGATGTTCGACCGCATCGTGGAACTTCCCGACGACGTGCGCAACCGATACAGCGGCCGGTCGTTGCGGTTCGCCACCGCGTCCGGTTCACGCATGCGCCCCGACGTCGTCGTCAAGTTCATGGACCAGTTCGGTGACGTGATCTACAACAACTACAACGCCACCGAGGCCGGCATGATCGCGACGGCTACACCGCAGGATCTTCGGGCGGCACCCGACACCGCCGGAAAGCCGGTGTACGGCACGGAAGTACGGATCCTGGACGAGGACTTCGGCGAGTTGCCGGTCGGTGAAGTCGGGCAGATCTTCGTCCGCAGCGGCACCCTTTTCGAGGGCTATACGTCCGATGCGACGAAGAACTTCCACGACGGCTTCATGGCGTCGGGAGACGTCGGATACGTCGACGAGTCGGGCCGTCTGTTCGTGGTTGGCCGTGACGACGAGATGATCGTCTCAGGCGGCGAGAACGTCTACCCGATCGAGGTCGAGAAGATGCTCGTCAGTCATCCCCAGGTGGCAGAGGCCGCAGTGATCGGTGTCGACGACGAGCAATACGGGCAGCGGCTGGCTGCGTTCGTCGTGCTGGAGAAGGGTGCCGGCGCCACGGCCGACGACCTCAAGCAGTATGTCCGCGAGAACCTCGCGAATTACAAAGTGCCACGCAGTATTTCGGTGCTGCAGGAGTTGCCGCGCGGCAGCACCGGCAAGATTCTCCGCAACGAGTTGCAGTCTCTGGCCGACTAGGAAGCCGGGCCGGACGCAGTAGCCGGGGCCATCGCGGTGTCGACGGTGGTCGGATCACCGGAGAATCCTGCCGCGTGCCGGATTTCGCCGAATGCGTGGACCATTGCATCTGTTGCCTCGTGCACGTCGTCGAACGTCCGGTCATCGGAGAGCACCGCGATGTCAACCTGGTCGACGTAGCTCCAGACGGTCATGTTGAACGCGCTCCCCGCGGAAAGCACACCGACAGAGTAGATCTCACTGACCGGCGCGCCCCCGATGTGCCCGCGCTCCCGCGGACCGGGCACGTTCGACACCGCCACGTTCATCAACCTGTTGTGCGCGGTCCGCTTCCCCTGGCTGCGGAACAGGGGTGGAGCCAAAGGTGGCGGCAGGTAATCCATCAATCGGCCCTGCAGTTTCGGGCCGAGCAATTCGTTCTCTTCCTTGGCGATGGCGGTGGCATGCGACGTCAGGCGAATGCGCTCGCGCGTGTCGTCGACGTGCACGGGCAGCGACACGATCAGGCCGCCGATCTCGTTGCCGGTGATCCGGTCGGGTGTCCGGTCGGTGGCGATCGGCACCGTCGCGATGATCGGGCGGTCGGCCCGGCCGTCGTAGCGCAGCAACAATTCCCGT